>CAKMKL010000102.1 GCA_927443375.1 uncultured Paenibacillus sp.
AAGGCAAGTCCGCGCAGCTGCAGCTGCTCGTCTTTTTCCTGTCCAAGCTCCAGCAGATTCCATTCCTTGCCCCATTTCGCCTCGCGCTCCAGGGCGGTCATTCCCTCGACCTGTCCATAAGCGCGTTCCCGTATACGCTGATCAGACTCGAGTAACGGAATACCCAGCTTGGCGGCAATGATCTTCCCTGTCTCTTCTGCACGGGACAAACCGCTTGTGATACAGTAGTCCCAATGGTAGGGTTCATGCAACAGCCGCTCACCCAGCATATCAGCCTGCCTCCGGCCCTCGTCATTAAGCGGAATGTCACTTTGCCCCTGTATTTTCCCTTCCGCGTTCCAATCCGTCAGTCCATGGCGTATTAAGCCGATCAGCATCGCATATCTCCCTTTCCATCCAATATGTTTGCTTAATAATGTATCATGAATGAAAACAAATGTCTTCTTTTTGAACTATAATGCTCCGTTTCAAATAAAATCACAGGCTTAACGGCAGCAAAAAAGTCCGCTTTACATGAGTAAAGGGACTTCATCATTGTCTGCGGTAACGGTTGAGCCGGGTCAGCAAAAAAATAGACAACGCCACGCCCAGCATGGACAGCACCATCCAATACTGCGGATGTGTCGGCCCCATGCTCACAACAAGCGGCTCGATAATACCGCCCTGGGATTCTGAGACAGGATAGGAAGATGTCCAATCCAGCGTAAGACCGGCTACCCCTGTTTCAATAATACCGCTCTGTGCCGAACTCGTGTTATCCGGTGTTTTGAACATCGTAAAGTACAGGAAACTTGATAAAAACACTGCTAGAAAGCAGGCAATCCAAAGGCTCAGGCGTTTGCGGAAAACGGCAGTACTGCCTGCAGATTTCCCGTCCCCCGGCATCAGCCAAGGGCTTTCCAGATAAATACGCTCCATAACCTTGAGATTAATGGCTTCAGCGCGTTCGGCGCTGATCTCCACCCTTGTATCTTGCATAAGCTCGCTGCTCTCCTGCCATAAAGCACATTCAGCAGCACAGTAAGAACAACCTGCAATATGCCTCTCCAGCTCAATCCGCTTAGGGTCAGTGGGGGGAGCGTCCCACAATAGCGGAATGGAATCTTGCGCTTCCCTACAGTTCATTGGCCTTACACCCTCTCAGCCTGCTCTTCTGCTTCAGGCTCATAAAAATAGGATTCGAGTTGGAGCTTCACACTGCTCCTTGCACGGAACAACAGTGATTTCACGGAGCTGACACTCTGATCCAAAATGATGGCAATTTCCTGATAATCCATTTGATCGTATTCACGCAGAATCAGCGCCGAGCGCTGTTTCTCCGGAAGATTATTGATGGCTTCGCGGACCAGGTTCATCCGTTCCTTACGCAGTGCAGCCTGTTCAGGAGCTACTTCAGCCGGTGCTACAGGCGTATACCCGCTCTCTTCGAGAGAGACATTGCCTGCACGGTTCTTGCGGAGCTCGCTGAGCACTGTGTTGCGGGCGATCGTGTACAGCCATGTCGAGAATGAAGCATCTACCTCGCGAAAGGAATGCAGGCTCCGGAATGCTTTGTAAAATGTCTCCGAGCAGAGATCTTCGGCAATCAGCTCCATATGGGAGTTCTTAAGCATATGATAGACAAAAGCCAGTATTTTACGTTGGTATCTTCGCATCAGTTCCGAATATAATTCTGTGTTTCCTTGCTTGATTAGCTGGATCAACTGGGAATCCGTCATGGTGAGTTCGGCCCTCCTCGCCCTAGCGCGATTTATCCCGTCCGGTCCGTACCTAATTATACCGGGCAGGTTTGAAAAAGTTGCGTTGAATCCTCTACATTTACAATAAATAAGGCAATACTTCCTATGTATATTCCGGGTCCTTTGAAAATAGATATGCTGTATTTAAATACAGGCAGAAAATGCATCTTTACAGATTCCAAAGTTCCGGTAATCCCGCGCTGGAAATACCAGGAAGAAATCTATAAACATACTTAACCTAGTATAGCATACATTCTAACAGGATGACATTAATAGACTTAAGCCAACATCAGGATGGCCTAACTATCCATATGGCGTCGAAAGCTGGAGAACCGCACCCGGAATCTGCTGAAAGCATATCCAGCTTCAATAAGCGGCATGGAAAAATAGTTTATAGAAACGGTTGACAAAATGTAAACGGATACATATAATAAAAGTACAGTATGGTTTCTCTCCACTCCTATCCAAACACTGTACGATTCCAATATCAATTGTGAATTGTAGCCGCTTACTTTGTAAGCGGTTCTTTTTTTTGGGTTTAATTCATTACCCGGCTAATTATTGATATGGTTGTGCAATGATTACCCGCTGAACATCCAGTTCTTCTTTGATATCTGCAAAAACCTCCTCCAGGGATTCAAAAAACAGCAGCGTATTTTGGCCAATATAACTCAGCACCAGTTCAGTACTCTTGGCAAATTCCTCAATATGCGGACTTTTAACATTTCTTAAGATTAAATCACAGAAAGTTATCAGGTTTAAATAAGCTGACAGGATACTGTTTTGCATATACAGCTCATTCTGTTTTAATCTTACCCAGGCATATGTTCATGAGCTTACATACTCTATCGGCATTTCTACATATTCAATTGAGGAATGATTATGAATAAAATATTTAAGCTGTTCTTCGATTTCATCGAACGATTGATTGATATTAGCCAGAACGCCTCTTTTGTTTGAAGGCCTTTCTGCAAGGCGCCCATTGTAATCCTGTGTTCTGCCTCAAGTATATACTTATTTGCAGGAAGTCTGTTGTTTTCTCATTTTGACACTACGCTATAACAAGAACAGCGCGTACCGCAAAAGATCGGCACACGCTGTCCGCACAGATTTGTATATCTGTCTATTACATGGTGATGGAGGACCGGCTGTGTCCGGCTCCTATACGTACACTGTATAATCGTTATGCTGCAGCAGAATTTTGGCCCGCTCCATATCATTCTCCTGGCGGAAAGACAGCCGCATAATGCCTGGTACATCCTCACGGCTCTCAATGATCTGCACATTACTGAGGTTGATGCCCTGATCCCCCAGCTCGGTTGCGATACGGCCAATGATCCCCGGATGATCGGGAACGTCAATATGAAGATCGAACAGCGGAGTAATCATTCCTTTGCGCCGTTCCGGCAATTGGCTGCGGAAACCGTTCGCTTCCTGGAAAGCTTCCTCTATTCCCTCTCCGTCCGAATCCTCAAGCAATTGAATAAATGATGATACCTCTTCATTCCAGTCCTTCAGCAGACGCAGCATTACCGAACGGTTATTCAGTAAAATATCACGCCAGATGATCGGATCACTGGACGCAATCCGGGTAATATCACGGAAACCGCCGGCAGCCAGGGTGCTGTACAGCGAATCCTCAGAATCATACGCGTGAATCTGATTCACAAGCGCAACTGCAATAATATGCGGCAAATGGCTGATCGCCCCGACAATCTCATCATGGCGCTCCGGATTAAGTCTGACAATTTGTGCTTTGGTATGTAGGAGCAAGGTTTGCAGTGCCTCGTAAGCCTCCTCCGGCACTCCTGGCGGAGGGGTCAGCACATAATAGGCATTCTCGAACAGCAGTGACGAGGCAGCTTCTACCCCTGAGCGTTCCGAACCGGCCATGGGATGTCCGCCAATGAAATGGACACCGGGAATATCCAGCGAAACCGCACATGCTGCGATACTGGCTTTGGTGCTGCCGACATCTGTGATGATACAGCCCGGCTTAAGCGGAAGCTTGCTTAACTGCTGCAGATAATTCTCAAGCATGCCCACTGGCACACACAGAAAGATGTAATCGGCGCCCAGCGCTGCTTCCTCAACAGAAAGGGTAGCCTGGTCGACTACGCCTCTGCTGACATATTTAATCGCGGATTCAGGCCGGTGGGCATGGCCGACGACGGTCAGGCCCGGCTTGCCTTTGAAGCAAAGGGCCAGTGAGCCTCCGATCAGACCGACACCGAAGATTGCTATTTTTGTCGTCATATCTTTGTACTACCTGCCTTCTATGGTATCGTCTTGAACGTTTCCCGTTACGCCCTTACTTCCTGCTCTTTGAGCGTCTGTTCCAGAGCGTTAATGAACGCCTTGTTCTGCTCCGCCGATCCGACAGTAACGCGGATATAGGTCGGATACAACCGGTGCCCGGCTCTTACAATAATGCCTAGCCGCAGCAAAGCATCAAACACTTCGGCAGCCGGCTTACGCACATCCACCATGATGAAATTACCGTGCGCAGGGAAGGATTTGAGACCCAGACGCTTAAATTCTCCCTCGAGCTGTACAATGCCTTCACTGTTGAGGCGGCGGCACTCTTCCACATAAGCCTGATCGGCCAGAGCAGCCAGGGCACCAGCCTGGGCCAGACGGGAAGTATTGAACGGTTCCCGTACCTTGTTGATTAGGTTAATAATTTGCGGGCTGGCAACCCCGTAACCGATCCGAAGTGCAGCCAGGCCATAAATCTTGGAGAAGGTCCGCAGCACAACCAGGTTCGGGT
>CAKMKL010000103.1 GCA_927443375.1 uncultured Paenibacillus sp.
GGAGACACCAATTGGACAGATGTTATCAGCATTCTGCGTCAAGCCGGATACAAAGGCACAATCGACATTGAAGGCTGGCATGATCCGGTCTACCGTGATGAGCTTGAAATGACCGGCCAGGTTCATGCACTGAATTATTTAAAAACCTGCCGGGGCGGAAGCTTTGTGCCCAATCCGCGCTAACCAGATGGGGGAGAACAAATGATGACAGCAGAGTACCGTATTGCCCTAGCCGGCTGCGGAGGGATGGCGAATGAGTGGGTTGGTTATGTCTTGAAGCAGCGGGATGCCGAGATTGTTGCACTTGTGGATATCCGCCTGGAATCAGCTGAAAATATGGCAGTTAAGCACGGGCTTACGGTTCCAGTTTTCACCGATATCAAACAAGCTATAGAACAGACCGGTGCAAATCTGGTGTTTGACGTGACTGTTCCATCAAGTCACTTCAACATTGCCCGCACGTCACTTGAGCTGGGCTGCAATGTGTTTAGTGAGAAGCCGCTGGCTGAAACGCTGGGACAGTGTAATGAGATCGTTGCAATTGCTGAACGTACCGGCCGCTCCCATGCCGTAATGCAGAACCGCCGGTATGATCCCCGTATCCGCGCCCTGCGGAAACAGATTGAATCCGGGACGATCGGCCGGATAGGTTATGTTGGGGCGAGCTTTTTCCTGGCACCGCATTTCGGAGGATTCCGCGATGCGATGGACAGCCCGCTGCTCCTCGATATGGCGATTCATACCTTCGACCAGGCCCGGTTCATCAGCGGAGCGGATCCGGTTACTGTGTACTGCCAAGAATTTAACCCACCGGGGTCGTGGTATGCCGGCAATGCGGCGGCTGTCTGCATTTTTGAAATGTCAGACGGTTCGGTATTCAGTTATCAGGGTTCATGGTGTGCGGAAGGTGCACCTACCTCGTGGGAAGCTTCGTGGCGGATTCATGGGGAGAAGGGAGCCATCATCTGGGATGGTCTAGGTATGCCATATGCTGAAGTCGTGGACACTAAGGATGCCGCAGGCAAGTTCATCAATGATTATGTACGGGTAGAAGGAGAAGCAGCTAACATGGAGGAGACGTTCCATCAAGGCTGCCTTCAGGAAATGTTCCTGTCTCTTAGCGAGGTGCGCCCAGCCGAAACGGATTGCCGGGATAATATCTATAGTATGGCAATGGTGTTCGGTGCTCTGGAAAGTGCCCGGACCGGCCGCAAGCTGGAAATTGCCGAAATGATGAACCGTCCCGGACAACCGGTGAAGCAGGAAACTCAGCTATAAAACATCCGCGAGAAAGAGAATCTCAATGCCATTCTTACGAACCGGCAAAAGCATCCCCAATCCGTCAAAATCTGCGGGTTGGGGATGCTTTTTTACTTAAAATTCATACTAGAAACCTTTATATTGCGGTTCTTCTTGTTCAAGCTGCGTAACGCGGCCTTCGACCTGTTGAACAATCTGCTGTGTCTGCTCAGCAGCGCTAGTAAACAGGGTTTTGGCTTCTTCGTTTTGGGTTTCCATTGCGAACTGTTCCAGACTTGCTTGTGCGCTTTTTAAAGAAGACAGGCATGTCTTCACTTGTGAGGCAACAGTCATCTCTTAGTTCCTCCTAATCGTTGAGTAAATGATCGTTAACTATTATCTGACTACTTACTTACTGTCATTCAGGTAAGAGTTACCATTAATGGATTGTGTTTCTTCTGCAGCGAGTTGCAAGAAATTATTGCTAGTCTAAGCCCGCCTTTATTGACAAATAATGTTGGTACGAATGTCGGAATGCATTAAAAATCAATGGGAGGGTTAAAAATGCCGGAATGGCTTGAAGTGATCATAAGAACATTATTTGCTGTAGTTGTGTTATTCTTTTTGACAAAATTGCTCGGTAAAAGACAGGTTTCGCAGCTATCCTTTTTCGAGTATATAACAGGTATTACTCTGGGGAGCATCGCGGCTTACATTTCACTGGATACCGATAAAACTTGGCATCTGGGCGTGATCGCGCTGGCTGTCTGGGTGGCATGCTCATTTAGTATTGAGCTTCTGCAGATCAAGAGTAAAAAAGCCCGTGACTTTATCGACTTCAAATCGACGGTGCTGATCAAGGACGGCAAAATTCTTGAAGAGAATATGAAAAAGGAAAAGCTGTCGACGGATGAGCTGCTGGAGGAGCTGCGGAAGAAGGATGTTTTCAAAGTGGCGGATGTCGAATTTGCCATTATGGAGTCGGATGGTGCGATAAATGTGCTGCTTACCCGCGAGAATCAGCCGCTGACTCCGAAGCATCTGGGGATCAAGGTAGCACCGGAGCAGGAGACGCAGGCGGTTATTATGGACGGGAAAATCCTGGACGAGCCGCTCGATACCCTGAATCTGTCCCGCGGATGGCTGAATGGTGAGCTTGAAAAGCAGGGGCTTACTGTAGAGAATGTCTTTCTCGGTCAGGTTGATTCTTACGGGGAACTGACGGTAGATTTATACGCCGATAGTGTGCAGCTTCAGCCGCCGCAGGATAAACCGCAGCTCTATGCGCTATTAAAAAAATGTGAAGCTGATCTTGAATTGTTCAGTCTATCCACCAAAAATCAAGATGCCAAGCAGTTGTACGAGGATTGCTCGGGTAAGCTGCAGAAGCTGCTGCAATCCTTAAAGCCTTTTATCCAGAATTGAATGATGGAGCGGACCGGCTGCAGAGCTGGTCCTCTTTGCTGTCTGTAAGCGGCGGTGCGGCGTATATTTCCAGTATTTCTTGGCAAACTAAGACAGATTCTCCAGCAATCCTGAAAGAGGTGAGACGCATGACTAAGAGTATACTTGACGGTATACAGGAGCAGCTTGCCGGCTGCAGTGATGCGGTATACCAATCTATCAATGTTTATGGTCATTCTTGCATGCTGATTTATATTCCCTCCATCGTGGATACTCTCAGTCTGCAGGAATTCGTATCTACACCGCTAAAATCGGAGGCGAATTCGGAGCCGGATTGGCCGCGTTTTCTGGAGCGTCTGGATTATGGCTCTGCCTTTGCTATTCCCTATATTAAGGTATATGACTTGGATAGGGCGGTAGAGCTGGCAGTCAGCGGCAATGCGGTGCTCTATATCGAAGGGTTACCTTATCTTTATTATTTTGAAATCACTCACTACCAGAAAAGAGCGGTAACACAATCGCAGAATGAACTGGTTGTTGTCGGACCGCAGGAAGCTTTCATTGAAGATGTTGCCACGAATCTCTCTCTATTGCGCCACAAAATCAAACATGCCGATTTGAAGACAAAACACTTCTCCATTGGAAAATATACAAAGACGGACATCTATCTGGTATACATTGAAGGACTGTACAAGCCGGAGATTCTAGCTGAAATAGAAGGCGTATTGCAGGGCCTCAGTATAGACGGTGCACTTGGGGTCAGTTATCTGGCCGAACACATGAATGAGGGTCATCACTCTCCGTTCCCCGTATTCCAATATACGGAGCGTCCTGACTCCGTCGCAGCTTCCCTTATGGAAGGCCGCGTGGGTATACTTCAGGACGGGACTCCGTCCGTATTGCTTACGCCAGTAACCTTTTTCTCACTGCTGCAGTCTTCGGAGGACTATTATCAGAGCTATTATTCCGGCAGCTGGATCCGGCTGGTCCGGTTCTTTTTTTCGCTGATTTCATTGCTGCTTCCGGCATTATATGTGTCAATAACCACGTTTCATTCGCAGATTATTCCTTCAGACCTGCTGCTTACGATTGCTGCTGCGAGGGAGAATATCCCATTTTCCGCTTTAACGGAGGCGCTCATTATGGAGCTTACCTTTGAAGCGCTTAGAGAAGCAGGTACCCGTATTCCCAAACCAGTAGGGCAGACGGTCTCTATCATCGGCGGGATTGTCATTGGACAGGCAGCAGTTCAGGCTGGTATTGTTTCTGCACCTATGGTCATTGTCGTCTCCATAACCGGGATAGCCTCCTATATCATTCCCCATTTGGAGCTGGGTCTGACCTTCCGGCTGCTGCGCTTTGTCCTGCTTGTCCTTGGGGGCACCATGGGACTGCTTGGAGTTATTGTCGCTGTTTTCGTAATCTATGGGCATTTAGCACATCTTAGATCCTTTGGCACCCCTTACCTGCAGCCTGTTGCACCCCTTATCTTAGAGGATTGGAAAGATACTTTACTGCGTGTACCGAACCCGTTCATGACCAAGCGGAGCACTTCGTTTACCGACAGGGTCAATGACAGGAGGCAGAAGAAAAAATGAAACCGCTCAAGCTTGGAGTAGTTCTCCTGCTGCTCCTCAATCTGACCGGCTGCTGGTCCAAGATCGAATTGGATCAATTAACATTTATATTTGGCATGTATATTGACATCGGGAAGGAACCAGGAACCGTGGAGGTTTCAATCAATGCTCCGCTGCCCAACCGATTGCTATCCAGCTCACCAACTGGAGGAAGCTCAAAAGGAAAAAGCTACTCTCTGGTAACAAAAACCGCTTCAACTATTACAGATGCCATCATCCTGATTCAGAAAGACCTATCCAGACGGCTGGACATTTCACATATTAAAGTAATAGTTATCGGAAAGGAATATGCTGCACGGGGAATTTATGAATTGTTGGAATGGACTAAACGCCAGCCCGAATTCCCTATAGGAACCTATATCATGGCCGCTCCTGGCAAAGCGAAGGAAATAGCCGGATTATCTGCGATCTTTGAACAATTGCCTGATCAGGTATTGAGGAATTTCTCTGAGCTTAATTTGACCTATTCCACAACCATCAGGAATTGTCTGCAGGCCGAAGCAAACAACATGGGTTATGCGATGAATTATCTATCTTTTGCTGAGAACCCGGACGAGATGGAGCAGGGGAAACCAGTACAATGGGCTGGAGTGCAGGGTGTTATGTTATTCCATAACATGAAAATGAAGGATACCCTGAGCGGAGCGGACAGCAGGGCGCTTTCGTGGGCAGCCGGAGATTTGTCCGGTCATATTGCGCTGCCTATGTATACGGTAAAGTGGGAGGAAAACAGTAAAGGGAAGGCCAGTGCGTTATTCTATTACAATTCAGTTTCACATTCAGTAAAGATGACAAGGGAAGGTCCCGTGTTTTATATCAAATTGAAGGGTAAAGCAAGCATCACATTATTTAGGGATAATGGCGCCGAGAATGCTATTGATCACAGCGGAACTATTAAACGAAACCTGGAGGAAAGGGTCACTGCAGATGTAAACAGAGCTATCCGTAAAACGCAGGAGGCGGGAGCGGATGTCCTTCAGCTTGGGATGCAGCTCGAATGGAATTATCCTAAAGAATGGCGAAAGCTAAAGGGAAAATGGGACGACTATTATGCCAAGGAAGCAGAAATTAGGGTAACGGCGGATTTCAGTATCGATGATTTTGGGGCGAGTAAATAGGGGGATTAGGGAAGGAGAAACTATGCGTACTACAAACTGGCAAATGTTCCGCTTCAGCCTGGTTTACTTCAACTCCCAGACATCGATCTTTATTATCCCTGCTATTGTTAGCAGCTCTGCTTATCAAGGCTGGATCTCGATTGCGCTGGGAAGTGTTCTGTCCATGATCTTGTTATTCGTTACTATTCAGGTGGGGAAGCTAAGCGCAAACCGGGCCTGGGTTGACTTCGGCAAAGAGGTTATGGGCAAATGGATGCATAGTACACACACCAGCAGAGCAGTACAAATACAATGGGACGAAGACCTATCCCATAGCAACATATTTATAGTCAATGGTAAGTCTATACCAATGAATGAAGCATCTGCCTTGTCATTCATTAAAGACACACTAACGCCTTTTCATCTGGTCAATAGAAGCAAAGAG
>CAKMKL010000104.1 GCA_927443375.1 uncultured Paenibacillus sp.
GTTCCGCTGGCCGACGAGGTCAGATCAAAGGTTGTAAATCCGTTGTCGAGAACGACTTTGGTGCTGCTCTGCACTGCACCGTATTGATTCACAATCTTGCCCTTAACCAGCACCTTGGAGATCAGATTCAGATCCAGCACACCTACTCCAACCAGCACACCTACTCCAACCAGCGATACAACCGCGCCGGTGACAACTTACAAGACAACACCTCTCTCCAACGGATCTTACATCGACAGACTGGAGATTACATTATCCGCAACTGATAATTCTTCGGGCGTAAGCAAGATCCAGTATCGCATCAATGGCGGCTCATGGATCGATTATACGAGTCCATTTATTGTAGATGCTGCAACCGTCGAGAAGGTCGAATACTACAGTGTAGATAAGGCCGGCAACTCGGAGATCCTACATGTCATGGACTTCAATAACGGTACTGTGAGTTTCGTAGTAACCAGTCAAAGGAGGTTCTAACGTGGAAAAGGATGTCTATTCAGCAGACAGCATCAGCCGGAAAATATGGATGACACCGAAGCTTGAGGTGCTCGATATTGAACAGACTTATGCTGACGATAATTACTGGGAGTTCAAGGAGTTTGGCGGCTTCTGGAAAAGAAACCAGGTAACTCTCGGAGACAGTTAACCAAAAATCCTGCGCCTGCTGCCCTTGATCTCACGGCAGACAGAACGCAGGATTTTTTTTGGGATTTCCAGCGGTCAGTTTTCAAATATACTTTGTCCGGCAGAATAGACATATGTCAAGTTGACCGCACCTGCTGCGGCAACATCGATATTATATGCTCCTGAAGTTACACGTACTTCCAGCCAGCCTGCAATGATCTCCTTGGTTTTGGTTTCATAGTATAAGCTGTTACCAACCGTATTCTAGCCCAACCATTAAATTCTTCGCATAGTTAATCGCTCTTTGTATCCTTCCGCTATCATCCGTTTCCGGAGCTAGTCTTGGATAGTCCTCCACTTGAATCCCCATAGAGCTCTTAATAGTATTCAGTAAAGCAGGCAATCCTTGAAAAAGTCCACCGTAGTCTGGTAATAAATCTAGTTGAATGCGTGGTGGGGGCAGACACCACCTATGTGTCTGTCGCTCACACTATTGATTCTGTGCATCAAACGAAAAATAATGATACTATGAATGATGGGTAAAAGAGCTTGCTATAGATTTTATCGTTTTTATATATTGCAACAGGAGAAGATAACATGGAACCGAATTTTTGGATGGATTTACCGAAGCCTTTTTTTATATTAGCTCCAATGGAAGATGTCACAGATATTGTATTTCGTCAGGTCATTAGAGAAGCTGCAACACCTGACGTATTTTTCACGGAATTCACAAGTACAGAAAATTATTGTCACCCTGTTGGAAAAGAAAATGTAGGTGGCCGGTTAATGTTCACAGCTGATGAGCAACCGATTGTCGCTCATATTTGGGGCAATAAACCTGCACTTTTTGAACAGATGAGTATGGATATGAAAAAACTTGGTTTTCGTGGGATCGATATAAACATGGGATGCCCGGCACAAAACGCCGCATCCAGTGGGAAAGGGGCTGGATTAATACGCCATCCTGAAGTTGCAGCTGAAATTATTCAAGCAGCAAAAGCAGGCGGACTGCCGGTTAGTGTGAAAACAAGATTGGGTTACTCTAGAATTAACGAGTGGCGCGGCTGGTTAGAACATATATTGAAACAAGATATTGCGAATCTTTCCATTCACCTGCGTACAAAAAAAGAGAAAAGCAGAGTAGCCGCACACTGGGAACTAATCCCAGAAATAAAAAAATTGCGCGATGAAATTGCTCCAAATACATTGTTAACCATTAATGGGGATATTCCGGACCGCGCAACAGGATTAAAAATAGTTGAACAACACGGCGTTGATGGTATCATGATTGGCCGCGGTATTTTCACCAATCCATTTGCTTTTGAAAAAGAACCTAAAGAACATAACGCAAAGGATTTTTTCAATTTACTTCTTTTACAGTTGGATCTGCACGATAAATATTCAACAGAAACCCTGCCACGTTCATTTAAACCACTTCTTCGCTTTTTCAAAATCTATACTCGTGGATTTAGTGGCGCAGACGAACTAAGAAACCAATTAATGGATACCACGTCAACAGACGAAGTTCGCCGTTTAGTAAAACCTCTTTTAGATCGAGTATTAGATTGAAGTTTTTCCCCTTTAAAATCATCAAGCGCATATGAAATACCCTAAAAAACTAAAGAGACCTTTCGTATAATTACGAAAGGTCTCTTTCTTTAACACAAACTCTTCATATAAAAGGGTTTATCACCCTTACTACATCATGCCGCCCATACCGCCCATGCCGCCCATATCTGGCATGCCGCCGCCTTTTTCAGGCTCTGGCTTGTCAGCGATGACAGCTTCAGTGGTCAGGAACATTGCTGCTACGGATGCTGCATTTTGCAGCGCGGAACGTGTTACCTTGGCAGGGTCAACGATCCCTGCTTCGAACATGTTCACCCATTCGCCGGTTGCCGCATTGTAGCCGATACCGATGGCTTCTTTTTTCAAGCGGTCCACGATAACGGATCCTTCTTGACCCGCATTTGCAGCGATGGTACGAACCGGTTCTTCCAGAGCGCGCAATACAAGGTTCACACCTGTTCTTTCGTCGCCTTCAGCTACTACAGCTGCTACAGCAGCATATACATTCACAAGCGCTGTACCCCCACCGGATACGATACCTTCTTCAACCGCAGCGCGGGTTGCGTTCAGGGCGTCTTCGATGCGCAGTTTACGCTCTTTCAATTCTGTTTCAGTTGCAGCGCCGACTTTGACAACGGCTACGCCGCCAGCCAGTTTAGCCAGACGCTCCTGCAGTTTTTCTTTGTCGAACTCGGAAGTGGTTTCTTCCAGCTGGGAACGGATTTGGCTTACGCGTGCATTGATGTCCGCTTTGTCGCCGCTGCCGTCTACGATAGTAGTGTTTTCTTTGGTTACGCGCACTTGACGGGCGTTACCCAGTTGTTCGATGGAAGTGCTCTTCAGGTCAAGACCCAGCTTCTCAGTAATCACCTGGCCGCCTGTCAGGGCAGCGATGTCCTGCAGCATGGCTTCGCGGCGGTCGCCAAAGCCTGGGGCTTTAACAGCAACAGCGTTGAAGGTTCCGCGCAGTTTGTTCACGATCAGCATAGCTTGTGCTTCGCCTTCGATATCTTCAGCGATAATCACGAGCGGACGGGCCTGCTGTACAATCTTCTCAAGCAGCGGAAGAATTTCCTGTGTGCTGCTGATCTTCTTGTCAGTGATCAGGATGTACGGGTTCTCCAGAACAGCTTCCATTTTGTCCGTGTCAGTAATCATGTACGGGGAAATGTAGCCGCGGTCAAACTGCATACCTTCAACCACTTCAAGCTCAGTCAGGAATCCGCGGGATTCTTCAACAGTGATAACACCGTCTTTACCGACTTTTTCCATAGCTTCAGCAATCAGTTGGCCTACTTCTTCGTCAGCCGCGGAGATCGCTGCTACTTGGGCGATAGATTGTTTGCCTTCGATTGGTTTAGCAATTGCCTGCAGTTCGGTTACAGCCGCTCTAACAGCTTTGTCGATCCCTTTACGCATAACCATAGGGTTAGCGCCTGCAGTTACGTTCTTCAGACCTTCGCGGATCATGGCCTGTGCCAGAACCGTTGCAGTTGTAGTACCGTCACCGGCTACATCGTTAGTCTTAGTAGCTACTTCTTTAACGAGCTGTGCGCCCATGTTCTCGAATGCATCTTCGAGTTCGATTTCTTTGGCGATGGTAACACCGTCGTTAGTGATCAGCGGGCTGCCGAATTTCTTCTCGAGCACCACGTTGCGGCCTTTAGGACCCAGTGTAACTTTTACTGCGTTTGCCAAAGCAATCGAACTCGAAGATGCATTCGAGAACATGGGCGCACAGCTCGTTAAAGAAGTAGCTACTAAGACTAACGATGTAGCCGGTGACGGTACTACAA
>CAKMKL010000105.1 GCA_927443375.1 uncultured Paenibacillus sp.
TCAGTATTTTGATTCACCTGCTGCATAGGCAGTTTGATTTACTGAGTCTGGGCATGAGTCACAACGAAGAGGAAGCCTTAGCGATTGCCCGGGACTTTGCTTTTTCTATGAACGTGCTGCTGGCCCTTCCGGTCATTTTCCTGGTTATTAGCATTTGGTTTTACAGCAAGAACAGGGAACATAAGTACATTCCTTTATTGAATACTTTGGCCATAACCTTCGGCTGCTTCTCCATGATCGCAGGCGGGGGAGGAACGGTAGAGTTTCACTTTTCCATTTTCATGGCGATTGCAATTGTTGCCTACTACGAAAATATCATGCTTACTCTGATTATGACCGTTTTGTTTGCGCTGCAGCATATCCTTGGTTTCCTGCTCGTCCCGGAGCTGGTGTTCGGAATGTCCAGCTATCCTTTTACAATGATGCTTATTCATGCCTTGTTCCTGCTTATGACCTCAGCGGCCACCGTCCTGCAGATCAACTCTAAGCAAAAAATCACCTCACAGCTTGAAGGGGAGAAGACGAAAAAGCAGAACGAGGTTATCGTGCTCTTAGAGACGGTGAAGCAGCTCTCGGACGAGCTTGACCACACCTCCTCTGCCGTCTCTCAGCTGTCGGAGGGCACCATCCGCGTAAATACAGAGATGCTGCAATCGTTCAGGGAGGTGTCCACCGGTCTGAATGATCAAAGCGAGTCACTGGTCAGCATGGAGGATTCCGTGCAATCTATCACTAAGATGATCGAACAGACCTCTCAGACCTCTTCAAGCATGCAAAAAAGAACGGCAGCTACCGAGCAGGCCCTGGCGGATAACCAGCATAATACGAGAATCTTGTACGAACAGGTTTCCCTCGTATCCGAGACGATTACGACAGCTACTGAAACCATTGTATCCCTGAATGAGTCCACTCAAAAAATCGAAGGCATCATTTCATTAATTCAGGACGTAGCTACCCAGACCAATTTGTTGGCCCTTAATGCTTCGATTGAGGCTGCAAGAGCCGGTGAGCATGGTAAGGGATTTGCAGTGGTAGCAAGTGAAATCCGTAAGCTGGCCGAGCGGAGCAATAATTCTACCGAAGAAATCAGGCTCATTCTTAATAAAGTCCGTGAAGAAAGTGCCACTTCTGTATCGCAAATGGAGACCGGAAAACAGACCTCGGAGGAGTCTGTTACCTCTGCCAAAGAATTCATGTCAGATTTTGACCTGGTATATCAAACCATCAGCCAGCTGGTGACAGCTATTAACGATCTTAATGGATCCATTCAGACTATTGAAGCGGCATCGCAGGAAATATCCAATGATATGACGAATATCTCCGCCGTAATCGAGGAGAATGTGGCTTCCATGGAGCAGCTGTCTGCAGGCAGTGAAAATCAAATGACCTCCTCCCAACAGGTCAACGACAAAATCATCGACCTACAGGAGCTCACCCATTCCCTGCGCAGAAAATTTGAAACCAGCTGAGGAACCTGGCGATCCCGGGCAGAAACCAATGCTGCGGAACGGGCCGGACCGGCCCCGTCCTTCTCTAGCACAAATAAGCTCGCAGAAGCCTGCTTACACCGCCATCCCATGAAGGGTAACTACCCTGGCCATGGCGGCGTGATGTAAACACAGGCTCCTGCGAGCTTTTTTCACAACAACTTGCCCTTACTTGCTGAACAGTTCTCCGTTATATACCTTAACATCCAGCGGTGCAGTCAGAAATTCGCCTGCTTTGGCCGCGAAGCCGGTGAAGTGCGGACTTGCATTATGACCGGCAACAGCTTCCGCATCACGCCATTCCTCCACCATAATATAGACATTGCTCCGGGAGACATGCTTGTACAGCTCATAAGAAATATTGCCTTCTTCCTCATGTGTAGCCTTCAGCAGCGTATCGGCTTCTGCCAGAAACTGCTCCTCGCGTTCAGGGTTCACTTGAAGTGTAGCATGAATAATAATCATTGTTCATTCCTCCTGGTTAGTAGATTATTTCCACTCCGCAATCTTATCGATCGGCAGACGTACGGATTGGTAGCCTTCGGCAGCAGCTTTCCCGATGGAGATCAGCATTACCGGAATGTACCGTTCTTTGTCCATACCGAACATTTCGGCAATCTGATCCTTTTCGAATCCGCCGATCGCATTGGTGTCATATCCATGGGCACGGGCAGCCAGCATCAGCTGCATGGAGACCAGACCACCGTCGATCATCACGGTTTCTCTGTTGATATCCGCAGGCAGATTGGCGAAATGTCCTGCCAGACGGGACAGCTGGCCTTCTTTCACTTCCTGCGGCATCAACCCGCGCTCTACTGCAGTACCATAGATTTCTTCAGCATACTCGAAGTTGTTCAAATCGCCGAATACAGCGATCATAGCGGCAGAGGTTTCAACCTGCTGCTGGTTAAACTTGGCGATCGTCGCCAGCTTGGCTTTGGCTTCGGCACTTTCAATGATCAGGAAGCGCCAAGGCTGCATGTTTACTGAGGATGGAGCCAGGGTAGCTTCTGTAAGAATTTCGGTCATTTCTTCTTTGCTGATTTTGACACTTGGATCATACTGGCGCACGGAGCGGCGGCCGGAAATAATCGAATTGAAGTCATTTGTTTTCGTTGCATTCATCTGAAATAATCTCCTTTGATAGTTGGTATATGGGTGAAGGCTACAGTAGATTGATATTATGCTGCAGCCGGGTAAGCTTATCCACGAGTGACTTGCGGTCCTGCTCGTCAAATCCGGTAAGTAAACTGCTGATAAAACGTTTCTTCTCTTCCTTGTAGGAATGCACCTTATCGCGTCCTTGCTGGGTCAGCGAGACCAAGGTAACTCTATTGTCTACAGGGTTATTACGGCGGTTGACCATTCCGCTCTCTTCCAGACCCTTCAAATGGCGGGTAATGGCTGCAGCGTCGATATCGATTTCCTTCTGCAGCGCAATCTGGCTAATCTCTTCAACCTGGAACAGCTCATGGAGCAGGCGGAGCCTTGTGGGACTGATGCCGGCACATCGTTCGAACTTCGGGCTTATTCCCTTGTTCAGCGCCTGCAGCAGTTCAAATATGCGTTCTTCGTCAGGCTGATATCCCGTCAATGTTAACCTCCTTAAAATGTAATGAGCTTAATAATCAAACAAATATATTGTGCAAAATCTTCTTGATGAAAATTAGTTTACACCGATTCAGTTGACCCGTCAACTATTATTTTTATATTCCCTTTAGTGCCTTCTTCGGATTGCTTTGCCGGCAGATTGCACTATAATTTCATACTATAAGGAGGCTGACGCATGAAAATATCCCTGATTCAGCTCGATATAGCATTTGGCAATCCGGGGGCTAATTATGCTGCGGCGGAACAGCTTATCCGCAGGGCTGCCGCAGCAAAGCCCGATTGCCTCATCCTCCCTGAGCTATGGACGACCGGGTACGATTTGACCCGGCTGGAACAGATTGCCGATCCTGACGGCGCACAGACGAAGGCCTTGATCTCCGCACTCGCGCGGGAATACGGCATCAACATTGTGGCCGGTTCTGTTGCCAGCAGGCAGTCTGCCGGGATTACCAACAGCATGTTCGTCTTCAACCGTGAAGGCAGGCTGGCCGGTGAATACAGCAAGCTGCATCTGTTCCGGCTGATGGATGAGCATCTGTATCTGCAGCCGGGGGAAGCCAAGGGGCTGTTCACCCTGGACGGGGCTTTATGCGCCGGGCTAATCTGCTACGATATCCGCTTCCCGGAATGGGTCCGCGCCCACACGGCGCTTGGTGCCGAGGTGCTGTTCGTCAGTGCCGAATGGCCGATGCCGCGGCTTGCCCATTGGCGCGCCCTGCTGATCAGCCGGGCGATCGAGAATCAATGCTACGTGATCGCCTGCAACCGTGCCGGAGCCGATCCGGCGAACATCTTTGCCGGACATTCGATGATTATTGATCCTTGGGGAGACATTGTAAGTGAAGCTGCAGAGAGCGAGGTGATTCTGAGCGGAAGCATTGACCTGCACAAGGTCCGCGAGGTGCGCCAGCAGATTCCTATCTTCACTGACCGGCGGCCTGAGCTGTACTTGTAGCCAAGAGGCTGCTGTTACCACCAGGTGAATATGTACGAACTGAGCGGCCATGACCGGCAGAAGAAGAGCAGTGATCCCCCGTCA
>CAKMKL010000106.1 GCA_927443375.1 uncultured Paenibacillus sp.
GGGACAGGTCCCGCTGGCTTACGAATGATTCTATGTGTTTAGAAGGAGATAATCCCTGTCGTATGTAGCAGCCCCAGGAACACCAGCACAGGCGCCACATACCGGAGCATGAACAGCCAGATGCGGAACCAGCGTGATTGAAGCCCGGCCGCTTCTGCCGCACCTTTCCAGAAGTATCCGGCAAAAACAGTAATCAGCAGACCGCCAAGCGGCAGCATAATATTAGAGGTAATGAAATCCATCCAGTCAAACAGGGCTTTACCTCCGAACGTCAGCTCAGGGAACATTCCGAGCGACAGCGCCGAAGGAATCCCAAGCAGGAAACAGGCCAGTGACAGGATCCAGACCGAACGTTGACGGCTCCAGTTCCAGCGCTCCATGGCAAAGGATACAGGGACTTCAAGCAGGGATACCGCTGAGGTCAGCGCTGCAATTGCCAGCAGGATGAAGAACAGCCCGCCGAAGAACGCACCAAACGGCATAGCTGAGAAAGCAGCCGGCAGCGCGATAAAGATCAGCGAAGGCCCTTGATCGGGGGCAATACCAAACGAGAACGTTGTCGGGAAAATAATCAGTCCAGCGATTAACGCATAGAGCAAATCTCCGCCGCCAATTGCAAACGCAGCAGTTCCCAGAGACTGTTTTTTATCTACATAAGAGCCATAGGTCAACAGAATCCCCATCCCGAGCGACAAGGAGAAGAAGGCATGTCCCAAAGCGACCAATGCCGATTCCGCAGTCAGCACCGAGAAATCCGGTTTAAGGAAGAAGGATACACCTTCAGAGGCACCCGGCAAGGTTACAGCACGAATCATTAGCACAATAAGCAGAACTACCAGACCGGGAATCAGTACCTTGTTGAATTTCTCAATCCCGCCTGATACCCCGAGGACGACTACACCCGCCGTAACAAGCATGGCTACGCCCTGCCAGACAACAGGCGCATATCCGGAAATAAAGGAGCCGAATTCACCGGCATAATCACTTGTGCTGAACAATTGTCCATTGAAGGAAATCACTGCGTAATTCAGTGTCCAGCCGGCAACGATAATATAAAAAGAGAGAATTAGAAACGGAGCCAATACCTGCAAAATACCGGCAGCCTTCCAGCCTTTCCCCCCTCCGGCCCGCATAAACGAAGTCGCTGCGCTTCCGCGGCCGCTGCGTCCGATCGCAAGCTCAGCCAGCAGCACCGGCAAGCCGATCAGCACCAGACAGACAATGAAGAGCAGGAAGAAGGCTGCACCGCCATTTTCCCCTGTAATATAAGGAAATTTCCACATATTCCCCAAACCCACCGAGCTGCCTATGGCTGCCAAAATAAATCCGCTGGAAGAAAAACGCTCCTTTTTCTCCGAGAGCAGGCTTTGTTCACCTTTAACCTTATTCATGAATCGACGCCCCATTTTCTTTTTTAGACCTCATTATAGCTTATGTAACGAAGTGTGTCATATACAATTTATAACTTTCCCTTAAATACGAAAACTTCACCCCAAGAATGTGCAAAACGACACGAAACCGCTTTGGATTCCCCATAAAAAAAGCAACTCGTCTGTAAGACAAGCCGCTTTCTCCATTTCAGCATCGCACATGCTTGCGTTTAAAACCAATCCGTCCTTTATCAACGGCCTTTTGAATATTGTCGCAGGCGCTAATAAATTTGCTGCGGGTCTTATCCGTATTGACTTCTACCGGGTCTATCCTCCTTGCTGTCTCACACGCCTGATCATGAAGGGGCAGGTAAGATACCGCCACTGTGTATACAAAGTTGTTCATTGCGTATTGGGCGCGTTCCGGAGCATCCCGAATCGTATGTTCTACAGTCTCCAGCATACCGGCAAGTTTGCGCTCAGAGAATTCGTGATCCTTCCGGCTGCCGAGCAGCCAGCAGTAACAGCTCCAGCCCGCGGACATCCGCAGCTCCTCGCCGCTCGCGATCCACTTATCGGCCACCTGCTGGGCAATATCCGCTTCAGCCAAGGTTACCGCCACCACAAAATCAGACACCATATAAAAATATGCCCCGTCCATCCACCGGTCATAATCGGCTTCCGTCATCGCATTCGGGTCAGCAATAATGCCAGCAAAATACATAGCGTCGTAGTTTCCTGTGGCGTATAGCTGCTCAGCCAATGGCTGATTTATTTTGGTTTTCCTGAAGATCGGCTTCATGGCTCCGGTAGCCACACCAAACAGCGGTTCATGTGCGCCATTCGAGAGGTATATTCGCTTGGTTCGTTCCTTGCCGAGCGCTTCCAGCTCCTGCATGACCGATTCTAGATTCATAGCTGCACACTTCCTTCGGAGTCTTCTTATCCAATGACATCCATGATGTGAAGGTCATTCATTTTACTTAGATCAATAAACTCGTTATCATCTACAGCAATAAGAGGCTTGGTAGGATAATTCACATTCGTTAACAGAATCTTCCCCGTACGTCCGTCTGATAAATGAACCTCGCATCCGACTTGATTCGCAAGCAGCGAATCCAGAAACGTCATGCCTATGGTAGAGTCAAAACGGTTATGTATGATTCCTTTATGAATTTCATTGATGACTTCGAAAAATGTATACGCGGGTCTGTGCGGCCGGTCTGAGATCATCGCCATATATATATCTGCCAAGGTGACAATTTTACTTAGCCGGTCGATTTGATCGCCTTTTATTCCATGCGGGTACCCGCTGCCGTCTTCTCTTTCGTGGTGCTGTAAGGCGACTAAGGCAACACGCGGATCTACATCCGAGCCTGCCAGCAGCTCGTAACCGAGTACGGTATGCTGCTTCATGATTTCCTGCTCGTGCTTTTCAAACCTTCCCGGTTTATTCATTAAGGAAGAAGGCAGTTTAACCGTGCCAATATCATAAACACAGGCCGCAATGGTCAGAAGACTCAGTTCCTCTTCATCCAGCTTGAGCCATTTGCCAAGCGAGGTGGCAATAACAGCAACTCCGATGCTTTGCTTGTAGCGGTAATCCCCCTGGTCTTTAAGTTCGGAGAATACCTGGAATAAGTTATATCTCTTCGCAGTTTCTTTAATAAAGGGGAGTATCTTTTCTTCAACATCCTCCATAGGAACGGTGCCGTTGTTTCGTACAAGCTTGTCTATTTCTTGCAGATGCATTTCAGTCCGTTTCACTTTGGCGCGGGATTCCGCAGCGGCTGCAGAACGAGGCAATACGGGAACTTCCGGCTGGTCCGCTTCTTCCTCGACATAGCCTTCGACGGCTGCCTCCACACTGCCCAGCTGAATCTTGAAATTTGCTAACTTTTCGATATGGTTCTTTCGAAGAATCGTGTCCTTGGAAATTAACAATATTCCATTGTCTGCATAAATATGGTTTGCCAAACGTTTTCCAATAAAATAGTCGTATTCAATGATCGACATAATGGAACCAACTCCTCTTTCATCCCTCGGTTACAAAGTCTTTCTGGTTCTAGATAGTTATTCTTCTATGGAGAATATTCTATAGACTATTGCGGCAGATTGGAAGAATTTATTATTTTTGCATTCTGAAAATGAATCTATAGTAACGGTCCGGCTAGCCGAAGGCTGGTTTTACTTGGGTCATTCGATTTAGGGTTTCGTTCTTTGGCGGGAGAATTTTTTTATATTCAATAATTCTATATATTTTCCTTCCTCAACAAAACCAACAATTCCACATTACTCACCTCATCCTATTTTACTTCAAATTTAAACATAAGCTCTATAAAAATACAAAACAGCACTTCTCCACAAAAGGCAGAAGTGCTGCTTTGCTGGTGAAGCCTAGAGGCTATTTGTCCAGCCAAGTCCGCATCATGGATAACAGCTGCGTACTGTTAACCGGTTTGGTAATGTAATCCGAGCAGCCGGCTTCGAGGCACAGCTCCCGGTCTCCCTTCATGGCTTTTGCCGTAAGGGCAAGAATAGGAAGGTTCTTGAATTCTGCCTTCTGCCGGATCGCCCGGGTCGTCTCGTAACCATCCATTCCCGGCATCATGATATCCATTAGCACAATTTCGATATCCGGTGTCTCTTCCAGGAGATCAATGGCGTCCTGGCCGTTCTCGGCAGGAATGACCTTCATATGATGACGCTCCAGAATCGAGGTAAGCGCAAAGATGTTGCGGATATCATCATCCACTACCAGCACTTTCTTAGATTCGATCATTTCATCCGAACTATATAGTTTAACCAGCTTATCCCTTAAGTCAGATGGCAGATCCTCTGCTTTAAGATGCAGGAAGAGGGTCGTCTCGTCAATCAACTGAGTATTTGACTTCACCTCTTTGATGACCGCCATCTTGACCAAATCATCCCACTCGTTCTCTTCGGCAGTTGTCAGCTTCTTGCTCAGGCGGGCTACGACGGGAACTTTTTTGTTTTTGGCGTTCTTGTGCATTTCCCGGACAAACCGGATAAGATTCATATCGGGCAGGTTATTGTCCAGAATTACACAATCGAAATCTTTATTGTTGATCTGGTTCAAAGCCTTGCGTCCCGTGTCGACTACCACGAGCTTGATATCCTGATTGCTCAACTGGTCTACGATTTCCTTGCGTTCTTGCTCATCATGAACAGCAATCAGCAGGCTGCGGCCTTTCTTGTCGGTGAATTGGTTCAAACGGTCCAGTGCATTCTCGAGCTCTTCGTTCGTCACTGGTTTCCGGAAGTAATCGTGAACCCCCTTCTGCAGCAGGAGCACCTCTTCCTCGTCCACGGTCATGACACAAATAGGAATATGCCGCACATAGATATCGCTCTTCAGCTGCTCCAGTACCACCCAGCCATTGGTATCCCCGCCAAGATGCAGATCAAGCGTTATAGCAATTGGCTTATACTTATGGACGAGTTCCAGTGCATCATAGCCGCTGGACGAAATGACAGCTTTGATTCCTCTTTTGTGAAGAAGATCGAGAATGATTTCATTGAACTTTTGGTCATCCTCAACAATCAGGAATACGCGGTCTCCCGGCTCAAGGGTATCCCGGTCGTCAAGCAAGGCTTCCTCCGCCGGTTTAACCAGGCTGCTTCTGCGTTTAGGCGGAGTGATATCAATCACTTCCGGAACATGCGCTTTTTTGATTTCCGGCTCCGTGAATTCCGCTTCAGTCGGAAGATACAGATTAAATACGCTTCCCTTGTTCACTTCACTGTACAGGATAATTTCTCCGCCCAGCATTTCGGCAATTTCCCGGGATATGGCTAAACCTAAGCCCGTTCCGCCGTATTCGCGGTTGGTGCTGCCGTCCGCCTGCTGGAAGGCTTCGAAAATGATCTGCTGTTTTTCATGAGGGATGCCGATCCCCGTGTCGCTTACGGAGAAGCAAATAACCGTTTTGGCCCGGTTCAGCGATTCATTCTCCGGATGCCAACCTTCAGTCGCCTTCCGGATCTGGAGCATGATCTGTCCTTGTTCCGTGAACTTAAAGGCATTTGAAAGCAGGTTTTTCAGAATTTGCTGAAGCCGTTTGAAGTCCGTTATGATTCTGGCCGGTAAGCCGGGATCTACATTGATCCGGTACTCAAGCTTCTTAGCATCCACCATATGGCGGAAGGTTCGGTCCAGCCCGTCGGTCAGCTCCGCCAAGGATACTTCACTATAATCCGGCGTAATCGTGCCCGATTCGATTTTGGACAGATCCAGAATATCATTGATCAGGTTTAGCAATTCGAGTCCGGAGTCCTGAATCGTCTTTGCAAACTTCACCTGAATCTCATGAAGATTGTCATCCGGGTTCTCGGCAAGCTGTTCTGCCAGGAGCAGCAAAGAATTCAGCGGGGTGCGAAGTTCGTGCGACATGTTGGCCAAAAACTCGGATTTGTACTTGGATGTGAGGGCAAGCTGTTCCGCTTTCTCCTCCAGATATCGTTTAGCCACCTCGACCTCATGGTTCTTGCTCTCCACTTCCGCTTTCTGCAGGACGAGCAGCTTCGCCTTATCCTCGAGTTCGTCATTTGTATTCCGCAGCTCCATCTGCTGCTTTTGGAGCTCTTCGGTAAGGGACTGCGACTGGATCAGCAGCTCCTCCGTACGTTGGTTGGCCTGCATCTTGTTGATCACAATGCCGATGGATTCCGTAAGCTGATCCAGGAAGGCAATGTCGATATCGCTGTACGGGCGGAAGGTAGCGAGTTCCAGAATCGCGAGCACCTGATCCTCGAAAATAATCGGCAGTATAATGATGTTGAGAGGTGTAGCTTCGCCCAGAGCGGACGAGATCACCACATAATCACCCGGTACGTTGGTAAGCAGGATACGCTGTTTCTCGATCAGGCATTGACCGACTAAGCCTTGCCCGGCCCGGAATTCGTTCGCCAGATTTTTGCGGCTTTGGTAAGCATAGCTGGCAAACAGCTTCATCACAGGTTCACCGCCGGACGGTTCATTGATATAGAAGACACCGTGCTGCATCGACACGAGCGGAGCCAGCTCGGACAGGATCATGCGGCTCACCGCATACAGATCTCTTTGTCCTTGGAGAAGCCGTGAGAATTTGGCGAGATTGGTTTTGAGCCAGTCCTGCTCCGTATTGATACGGGTCGTTTCCTTCAGATTCCGGATCATTTCGTTAATGTTGTCTTTGAGCGTCGCGACTTCTCCGGATGCGGATACGTCAATAGCACGTGACAGATCACCATTCGTAACCGCAGTTGCAACGTTAGTAATAGCGCGCACCTGGGTGGTCAGCGTACTCGCCATATAGTTAACGTTGTCGGTGAGGTCGCGCCAGGTACCGGCTGCGCCCGGAACATTCGCTTGCCCGCCAAGCTTACCCTCGGCACCTACCTCACGTGCAACAGTGGTTACCTGATCTGCAAAAGTAGCCAGCGTGTCAATCATATTATTGATGGTATCCGTCAGCTCAGCGATTTCGCCTTTGGCTTCCACAGTCAATTTTTGTTTCAGGTTACCGTTCGCAACCGCCGTCACGACCTTGGCGATTCCGCGCACCTGATCCGTCAGGTTGGTCGCCATAATATTAACGTTGTCGGTAAGGTCTTTCCAGATCCCTCCGACACCGCGGACCTGGGCTTGGCCGCCCAGCTTACCGTCTGTACCGACCTCCCGGGCCACACGCGTAACCTCAGAGGCGAACGAATTCAGCTGATCCACCATCGTATTGATCGTGTTCTTCAGTTCCAATAATTCGCCTTTTACGTCAACCGTAATTTTCTTGGACAGGTCCCCGTTCGCTACCGCCGTTGTAACACCGGCAATGTTACGCATTTGAATGGTCAGGTTGCTGGCCATGTAGTTAACCGTATCGGTCAAATCCTTCCACGTACCGGAGACATCCTTCACTTCCGCTTGCGCGCCGAGTTTACCATCCGTTCCCACTTCGCGCGCTACGCGTGTAACCTCGGAGGCGAAGGTCGAGAGCTGATCCACCATCGTATTGATCGTATTCTTCAGTTCAAGGATTTCGCCTTTTACGTCAACAGTGATTTTCTTGGACAGGTCACCTTTCGCTACCGCCGTCGTAACGTCCGCGATATTCCGCACCTGGTCCGTCAGATTCCGGGCCATGTTATTAACGCCTTCGGTCAAGTCTTTCCAGGTTCCGCCGACCCCTTTTACCTGAGCTTGCCCGCCCAGTTTCCCCTCCGTACCGACCTCACGCGCCACCCGCGTAACCTCGGAGGAGAACATAGAGAGCTGGTCCACCATCGTGTTGATCGTATTTTTGAGCTCGAGGATTTCCCCTTGCACATCCGCCGTGATTTTCTTGGACAGGTCACCGTTCGCTACAGCCGTCGTTACGACGGCGATGTTGCGCACTTGGTTGGTTAAGTTGGATGCCATGTAGTTTACGCTCTCGGTCAAATCGCGCCAGGTACCCGCAACGCCTTTAACTTGGGCTTGTCCGCCCAGCATTCCCTCCGTGCCTACCTCCCGCGCTACTCGCGTTACCTCGGAAGCGAAGGTCGAGAGCTGATCCACCATCGTGTTAATGGTGTTTTTAAGCTCAAGAATTTCACCTTTCGCATTCACTGTGATCTGCTTGGACAGATCGCCTTTCGCAACCGCAGTGGTCACCTCGGCGATATTCCGCACCTGATCGGTCAGTGTACCGGCCATAAAGTTAACGCTATCCGTCAAATCCTTCCATGTACCCGATACGCCTTTAACGTCCGCTTGACCACCCAGAATCCCTTCCGTTGATACCTCCCGCGCCACACGCGTAACCTCGGAAGCGAAGTTGCTGAGCTGATCCACCATGATATTGATGGTGCTTTTCAACTGAAGGATCTCGCCTTTGGCATCAACCGTAATCGTCTTCGACAGATCACCCTTAGCCACGGCGGTTGTTACTTCCGCTATGTTACGCACCTGGTTGGTTAAGTTAGACGCCATATAATTTACGCTCTCTGTCAAATCCCGCCATGTGCCGGAGACGCCTTTTACATCCGCCTGTCCACCGAGTATCCCTTCCGTACCGACCTCGCGCGCCATACGGGTAACCTCAGAAGCAAAGGTCGACAATTGATCCACCATCGTGTTGATTGTGTTCTTCAGTTCCAGGATTTCACCTTGCACATCAGCAGTAATCTTCTTCGAAAGATCGCCGTTTGCGACCGCAGTAGTAACAACCGCAATGTTACGCACCTGGTTGGTCAGGTTGGAGGCCATGTAGTTTACACTTTCGGTTAAATCCCGCCAAGTACCGGATACGTCTTTAACATCGGCCTGACCGCCAAGCTTCCCTTCCGTGCCGACCTCACGCGCCACACGCGTAACCTCGGACGAGAACATGGAGAGCTGCTCCACCATGGTGTTGATCGTATTTTTGAGTTCAAGGATTTCTCCGCGGGCATTTACCGTGATTTGCTTCGAAAGATCTCCGTTTGCAACGGCCGTTGTTACCGCCGCGATGTTCCGTACTTGATCCGTGAGGTTGGTAGCCATATAATTCACGCTATCCGTCAAGTCTTTCCAGGTGCCCGAAACCCCTTTGACGTCTGCCTGACCGCCCAGAATCCCTTCCGTACCAACCTCGCGCGCCACCCGGGTAACCTCGGAGGCAAAGGTGCTGAGCTGATTCACCATCATGTTAATGTTGCTTGCCGTCCTCTGGAATTCCCCGGTGAGCGGTCTGCCTTCGATTTCCAGCTCCACCTTCTGGGACAGGTCCCCTTTGGCCACGGCGTTAATTACCCGCACCATTTCGCTCGTCGGTTGAATCAGGTCAATGACCAGACCATTCAATGAATCGGTGATGATTTCCCAGGATCCGCCCAGGTTCTTCTGCACAAATCTTCTCGCAAGATTACCTTCTTTACCGACAACCTTGGCTACAGTCTGAACTTCATAGACCAGACTCTCCTGAATATCCATAATCTCATTAAATGTATCTGCTACCTTACCGGCTACCCCCGTACGGTCATAAGGCATTCTGTAGGAGAAGTTGCCTTTCTTCATAGCCATTAAGGCGTTGAGCAGTTCACCAGCATCAATTTGATTATCGTCTTTATCGTTAGTTTGGTTTTGATCCTTCATCCTCTACCCTGCCCCTTTTGCATCAAATATTTTGAATACTCTAATTGGTCATCTCTAATTGAATCGCCTGACCTTAAACCTTGCCAGGAATCCGTCAGGATAAGAATCAGAGTCTAGTATCGCTGTTAATCGTAATATCCGTTCTCACGGGCTTTAGAGCCGGCTCGTCCGGCGTCTGGGTGAAGGAGTCCGGGTTCAAGTACGGCTTGGCATCAACCGTAAAAATGAACGTTGCACCGGGTTCATCCGACGGTTCTACCCTGATCGTGCCTCCCATTAATTCGATCAGGGATTTACTAATCGATAATCCAAGCCCCGTGCCTCCAAACTTACGGGTCGTCGAGGCGTCAAGCTGGGAGAAGGGCTGAAACAGTTCAGGTATCTTATCCGAAGGGATACCAATGCCGGTATCCTTAATAATAAATTCAAGCGTAAGGGAATCCGACGTCTCGGCGAGCTTGTTAACCATTATGTATACACTGCCTTCAGGTGTAAACTTCACAGCATTGCCCACAAGATTATTCAACACCTGACGGAGGCGATTCATATCTCCTATTATCCAGGAAGGCAATAACGGATCGACCATTAACACCATTTCCAGGTTCCGTTCCCTGGTTTGGGCCGTAAACAAATCAATCGTTTCATTCAGGCAGTGCTGTAGAGAGAACGGCGCCTCTTCCAGTTCGATCTTTCCGGATTCGATTTTGGAAAAGTCCAGAATGTGATTGATCACAGAGAGCAGTGCATTGCCGCTCTTGTGAATAATCCCCGCCATCTCAGCATATTCCTCAGGTAAATCGCAGGCCAGAAGCAAATCCGACATGCCAATAATTCCATTAAGCGGAGTCCGGATTTCATGGCTCATCATGGCCAGAAATTCTGATTTCACACGTGAGGCAATTTCCGCCGTTTCCTTGGCCTTGCTGAGCGCCAGGTTGGTTTTCTCCAACTGCTTCGTTTGTTCCTTTAACATTTCGCTTTGGATCTGAAGGGTTTTGTTCGCTTCATACATGCTGACATAACCTTCAATTTTGGATTTGAAAATTTGCGGAACGAGAGGTTTCGTCATGTAATCCACTGCACCCACCGAATAACCAACAAAGATATTCTCCTGGGTATTTCTGGTTGCCGTCATGAAGATGATGGGCACGTATTTATTTTTCTCGCGGGTCCGGATCATACCGGCCGTCTCGAACCCGTCCATTTCAGGCATCTGCACGTCCATGACAATCACAGCAAACTCCTCTTCCAATAAACACCGCAAAGCTTCCATCCCGGAATAAGCCCGAACCAGCTGGTAAGGTTCTCCGCTCAGAATCGCTTCAATGGCAACCAGGTTTTCCGGGTGATCGTCTACGAGCAGGATGTTAACTGGAAAATTCATGACGTCCCTCACCTTCCAACGTATGGCTTGCTGATTGTACATTTATTATTTCAAAAACAAAGGTTATATACCCATATCTGTAAAGGCTGAAACTCATAATTCGCATCTAACTGAATGAACTGGCAAATGCAAATTTAACCATTTGTAATATTTTTGCACATTGAAGGCCGCAAGTGAATTTTTGTAAATTTTGCTACTCAAGTCTCAAGACCTATTCAGCAAATAAATTTAAAATTGAATAGATATTTTTTCCTGTTCACCATTGGAAACGCACGTAAATTACTCAGTCGGAGGAATCCCTATTTTGAGAATACTATCATCCGTTATTGCCGTTATCATGTTAGCTGCCATGTTGTCCGCTTGTTCTTCCAGTACATCCACCTTGAATCAAGCGCCTGCTGGCGTTACGTCCAGCGAGCGCAAAGAAATCGAAAAATACAATGAGTATGTAAGGCTGAATAATTTGATGACAGGCAGAATCAATGAGGTTCTGGTTCATTATTTCGAGAAGTTCGGGGTTGATACAGAGCCTGTAATCGATGAGAACTTCAGCTTCATCATGCTTGACGTTGCTGAAACGGAGCGGGAGGTTATTGAAAAAGCTAATAGCTATACCTCAAGCCAGCCTGCTTTTGCAAACGCGGACCCCTTAGTGAATAAATTGACACCCGTCATCAAAGATTTGTTGTCCGTCCTGGACGATATGAAAGCCTACTATGATTCAAAAGGCTATGTGGATGATGATTTCGCACAAGGAAAACAGCTGCATACCAGGCTGGTAAATGCCAATCTCGCTTATGAGACTGTCGCCACCCAATACTTCACGGCTCTGCAAAATTTGGGTAACGAGCAGCGTCAGGCTGAACTGCAAAAACTCAAGGATGCAGACCAGCAGATCCGCTATAATGCCTTGAAGTTCATGATCGATGCCGAGGCTACGGCTATTGAAATGGATGAGCAGAGAATCACCGCCGGCAATGTGCTGCAGCTTGATATGACGAAGTTTAAAGCGAAATACGACGTGATGACCGCAGACTTGAATGCGCTCATGACCATCTCCAAAGACAAGGAACGAATTCAAAAAGAAGGGGTTAACAGCTTCAGCATCGGGAACTATGTGGATGCAGCCACCGAAGCAAAAGCAGCCGCTTCAAAAATCATTGAACGTATCAATAAAAAGGAACCTGTATCTGATTCTGACCTGAGCGGCCAGTTCCTGCACACTACGGACGGTACACCTGAGAATTTCAATTATCTGCTAAGCAAGGCTATCGAACGGTATAATGAAATGAACTAAATTTATAGTTCAAATGAAGAAAAGACAGGGAGCACTTTCCCTGTCCTTTCTTCGTAGATATGGATAAACGCTAGTGGTCAGGACACTCAGCAAAAAGAAAAAGCCCCTGCTCGGTGCAGAGGCTCTCCAATGAATATTTATTTAGTGATCTACTCCATGTCCCAGCGGTACAATAATGCCGCTTGGTACTGTAGACAAGATGGTGGACACGCCATCTGCACTAACTGCCGCAGCATTGACCCCAAGCAGAGCGATAACAAACAGGGTGAGCGAAAATATCTTTTTCATTTTGAATCCTCCCTAGTCAGTATTTGATCCATTAAATTGAGATACTTGTCCAGTTGGTCGGAGGTTGTCTGATTCCGGAGTTTCTCAAAGAGAGCAGCTGACTTTCTGAAACCCGTATCATCTCTTAGTTTAACCGATGTTTCTAAAGATCGTAATAATGTATTTATAGCATCAAGCATGTTCCCCTTCATGGAATAATATCTCGCGGTCAGGTAAATGTAATCTATGTAATATCGAATGTTTCTTTTAGTTTCGTAATACTCGCTCATTGCAGCAAGCTGCTCCCTGAATTCATCCAGTACATGATCGACCTTGTATCCGTGCTTTATTGCTGAATCTAGAATGTAAAGCACACCCGGCAAGACCTCCTCCTCATTATGCCGTAGGAACACCAAGTAATCAGGTAATACAGAAATGTTCCCTTCACGCAGTTCAATGATATACCGGTTAGCCTTGGCGATCTCGCGATAGTATTCGACTTCAGCGCATCCTTCTTCATCTTTTCCATGGATCCAACTTAGGTCTTCATACATTCTTACACAATCTCTAGCCTCGTTATAGCGTCCTAGTTTTTCAAAAGCAATCCCCTTTAGACACATACTATAGCCAAAGTAATATACTATACTCCGTTTTAATTGGGGACTACTTACCTTCTGACCGTAGGAGAGCTCCTGCTGATTGGAATTATAAATAGTATTTATCTCCGTATATAGTCTATCGGCAATCTGGAGGATACCGTCCCAATTGTCCAAGGTAAACGAAGCCTTTAGCATTTGAACCAGTGAATCTAAGTTGATCCCTTTAAGATCAAGTTCCAATGTAATCATCCTTCCAACAAATATAGCAATAACTTAATTCAATAATCTTCCATCAGATATATATAAATTAGATTCTTTTTCTTTTATAATATTTTTCCTTATTTCTCCAAATGAGTATGTGAGTAATGTCACTAACCAATTATAAATTATGCAAAAAAATAAATATTTCTTAAAATTGCAGTTACGAAATCAGAAATATGAGCGTAGACTCTCATGATGGAAATAACGATAATGACAAGTTGAAGGAAGTTCTTTGAATTTGGAACTGGAGGGGAGGTTACAGGAGTTCGTTTTTGACGAATGAGGCCGGCTTTCGCGCATAGTTCTTTAAGTTGAGACGCACACTATTGAAGTGATTTGCCCTATCTGCCGGACTTCTTTTGTGCGGGCTTCGGGGAATCGGGAAACAGCCGAGATAATATACTTATGCCCTTTGGCAAAATCATTCGAGAATAAGATGAGGAGGCACAAGTAATGTCCAATAAAAAAAGTTACTATGCATTTGAGGAGCCGCTTGGCACCATCATTGAATTTCAAGCCACAAGCTTACAACAGGCTATGGTGATTAAAAAGAAGAAGGCTCAAGAAATGGGAATTCCTAAAGAGGCTTTTGAACTTACAACCATACGCAAGAAACCAACCCAGAGCGCATGAGCCTAATTGGAGTGGCTTCCTCATACATGCATAAAGCCATTACGGTTTCATCATAAATGCATAGTTGTTGTTCTGGGTAACGGTAAGCTCGGACTTCACTTCGTCCCAGCTTACCGCTGGTTTTGCAAGGCCCATCGATGGATTACTCCGAATCCAAAATAAACCGGTTCCATTGGGTCTGCCAGGCGACGTCATTCCAAAACGGATGATGCGGTGCGCAGTTTGAGCATAACGTCATGCCCCAAAATCCTAACGACATTCCTTTCCGCAGCGCATATTCCGCAATAAATTTTCCGACCGGCCCCTCCTCGAATCCGGCATGCAGCGGTGTGTAGCCGACATAGCCCTCACCAATGACGATCGGAATTCCCGAATGACGAACCCAGTCATGAATTTCCTCAAACCGGAAATCGGCCTTCTGCAGCATAGCCAGCTTGTGGGTGCTGTAACGGTCATATAAATAGAGGTCCCATTGATCCGGATCCGCCCAATCATGCAAATAAATCAGCTTCATCCCGACCGGATTTCCTTCCATCCGCCACTCCTGCCCTTCCGGCAGCGTCCACTCCTCAAATGGAGGTGCATCCGCTCTCAATAAAGACTGGACAAAAGGATTTGGGAAAGGCGTTTGTTCATCACTCAGCCCTGCAGCATCCATGAGTTCATGGAGTACACCTTTAATATAGAGATGATAGTGGGCAACCTGCAGATTACGGGCGACATAGGACTTCGGATATGCTTCGTTAAGCGTATAGCTGGCCGTCATCAGAATATCGGGATGCTGCTTCCGAAGGTAATCAATCGCTTCCTCAATATACGGCTGCATCGCTTCAATAAGCTGAGGCGTATCCGTTGCTCTGATTCCCTGTTCAACGCCTACAGCGGTAAGCTGCCCGAATTCCACCTCATTATGCAGCTCGGCATAAACAATCTGGCTGGCGTATCCTTCAGTCTTAATAAACCGGATCAGCTGATCCATGGACCTAGCAATCGCCATGAAGCGTTCCTTGGGAGGAATTGCGGCAAGCTCGTCTCTTAATTCCGGATGGGTCAGGAAGCTCGGACTTTGCTGGTATTCCCAGGAAGACAGCATGATATAGCAGCCATGTGCCTTCGCCTGTCTGAACAGCTCAATCAAATGGGCATGACCGTCCAGCTCCGCTCCACCGCGGCAATTGTACCAGCGTGTGCGTTGACCGACCTCTCCGAGATTGCCGAATTTCAACCGGCCGGGCCGTTTTCCTGCCTCCGTGAACAACATGTAGGGCATTGCACAAATGCGAATAGTGTTATAACCCCGGTCTACCGCCTCCTGGAAGCGTGCGGCCAGATCGTTATAAGGCTCCCCCGGCAAAGTCATTGTGTACCAGGAGAAATCCCACATCGTAATCGTTAATTTCCGGGGCAAACTCTTCATTAATTCATTCATTCGGGCTCCCCCCCTATAACTATCTCGTAAACCGGAACCGCACGAATCGAAGCAATCTCTGCAATCAGCTCTTGTGCTGTCTCATTCCATCCTGCCATCGTAGTATTGCTGTTAACGACAGTCCCTTTACGGATCGGAGACACATAGAGATACATTCCCTTCTCAAGCAGCCGCTCCTTAAAGCGCTTTAAGCCAATCTCCCATGTCGTGTTGTTGCAGAAATTATCATTAATGAGGTCTCCGTCAATGAAGGCATAGCCGATGTCCCCGGAATAATCAATCCGCAGCAGGGCTTCCTTGAGACCGTCTAATGAACCGGGGGCAAATTCCAGAACAGCCCGTTCGTCCTTCACCTTGGTGCATGTAAAGGCAATCTCTTTCTTAGGTGCAAGCAGCTTATAGGCTGTGAAAAGACCCTCCTCCGCTGTTTCGATAAGTTCTCCGCCCTTCACCGAACCAAGCGGACTCTCAAAATCAGGGAATACACGCAAAATCACTTCTTCCTGATCCGTGGATTCAAGCTTGATCTCATCCCCTGCTACCAGCAGGGTAGCGTCCGTAAACAATACGCGCTGCTTGCCGCGAATGTCGGTCTTCCAGAACCCGAGGCTCTGTTCATCCGTCATAGTGTAGATGACAACTTTCCGGCCTGCCGCAGACATGATCCGCACTACACTCGCCCCCTGATCCACTGCTTCAATAATCGTCATATAGTCGAGCCGATTGATATTGCCTTTATCCGCTTCAACGCTTGCCAGATCTTCTGTTTTTAATGCATACGTCCCCTTCATGCCTTCAGGTACAAAGAAGAAATAGTACACTTCATCCTCTACATCCAGCTTTGTGATGAGCTGCGCGGTTGCATATTTCAGCGTGATTCCGGCCAGATCGAAATTATACGGCAGAATCGCAAAGCTCTCGCTGCCAAGTGTCAGCTCCCCTTCTGCGGGGATGGTAATCGTCTCACCGGGAAGATCAATGGTAACGTTCATGTCCTGCAAAGCGTGATTTTCCACATGATCCTGAAAATTGTTCAGGAACAGGAAGCCCGAGCCTTGATGGGATCGGACAGCATAACGCAAGCTATCTACCTCATAAGGATCATTCTCCGACGTGTCGCCCGGTAAAATCGTCTTGGTCAATGCGAATTGCTTCTGGAACTCTGTGAAGAAATAATGCTGCAGCTTCGTGCGCTTATACGATTCCCGTACCTGCCCGAATTCCCCGATCATAGCGTTGAAGTCGTAAGAAATCTTAGGCGTGGCCAGATCGTTCGTGAACAGGTTAACCTTTCCTTTCGGATTGGTTCCCCCATGGTACATATAGTATCCGAGCATATTGCAGCCCTCTGCCGTCTTCATGACGGACATGGCCGGAACGCTGTTATATGGAAATTCAAACCGGTATTTATAGAACTGAACCATCCCGCCGCCCATTTCACAGCATGCGTAGGGATAATCCTCAGGGCTGTAGAACGGCTCGAAATTGTAGCTTTTAGGAATGGCATTATTATGCTTATCACGGAAAATATACTCAGGTGTCGCCGGGTGCTCCTTAACTCCATCAAAGCGGTCTGTTTCATAATAAATCCAAGGCCAATACGTGTAGCCGCCCCATAACGGGAGCATATCCGGTACTGGTGTCGTAGCACCTCCCCAACCTGTACATGTATAGATAGGTGTGTCTATTCCTGCCTGGATCGCCAGTTCCTTCAGCAGCAGCATATGGTCATTGCCGTCACTGCCGCCATTCAGCCACATATTGTTTATGCCCGTTGTCAGGCCCCATTGTGCCGAAGAATGGTTATGCTCATTTTCAATTTGGGTACCGATGACCGGCCCCCCCTCTTTGAACAATAACCCTTTCACTTGTAAGCCGATCTCTGCGTACAGCCTCCGCACATACGCCAGATAGCCCTCATCATTCGAGCGGACTTCAAAGGGACGGCCGAACATCCACTCCGGCATGCCCCCATTGCGTATTTCACCATGACAGAAGGGACCGATGCGGATCATGACATACAAATCATGCTGATGGCACAGCTGAATGAATGTACGAAGGTTTTTATTGCCTCCCCATTCAAACTTACCTTCGCTTTCCTCATGGAGGTTCCAGAAAATATAGGTGGTGACAATGTTGACGCCGCCCATTTTCATTTTAATAATCTCATCTTCCCAGTAGCGCTCATCATAGCGGGAGAAATGGAATTCTCCGCAGATCCCGAAGAAAGGCTCGCCGTTCTTTTCCATATAGTAGTTCGTAAAACGAATCTCCTCACCCGCAGGATTCACGCCCCCCTGCTTAATATGGCCTGAAAAGATATTTTTGGTATCCCCGCTTACAGCGATGCGATAGTGCTTCATTTAGGCTACCCTCTCCTTAGTTCATTTCCTGTTCAAGTATACTGAAGCCAGTCGGACGATAGATGGTAAGCACCTGCTTCTGCACAGGATTAGCCGGTACAGTGATGTTCATTGTCAGGAGTTCTCCGGGATGCATGTCAGGAATGACCTGTCTGACTAATTCTTCTCCTGCCGAAGTCACCGTTAGGTAATAGTCCTTCGCGGCATAGCTGGGAATATCATTCCGGCATTTCAGCGTTACCTCGAGCGCCCCTTCACGCCAAACCGGCCCGTATGCCAGTAACAGCGGGGAGGATATCTCACGCAAGGCAGCATAAGAAGGCTTCACTCCGTTATAGATATCCAATGACCCATGAATCCGCTGCTTCCATTTCCCTTCGCCGTCTTCTCCCATTTGCGTGCGGTAATCATTTAAGCTGAAAAAGATTAATGCCGCAAACTGGGGATGCTGGCGGTAGATTTCTGTTTTTTGCCAAAGAATTTCCGCTCTTCTCGCGTCTCCGCCATCAAAAGCCGGCTCGCAGAGCCCGTATTCGGCTACAACAACCGGCTTATCCGGATTGTCGGTAATCATCTGCCTGATCACTTCATGCTCATCCAAATCGCCATGCCAGGTTCCAATATAGTCGTTCCACATTAGCAGGTCTCCAGCACCGGTAGCATCGTTGCCGGGCTTAAAGTGAATCGTGTTGCTTACATAGTTAATCAGCCGGAGTGAATCCAGCTCCTGAATCTCCTGCTTCAGCTGCTCCATGTACTGCCGGGTAGTCTCCGATTGCCCGTTCAGCTCATTACCCATCCCCCAGGCGAAAATACACGGATGATGGGAATGATCCGTAATCATCTCCTTCGCCTGTGATAACGCTAATGCGAATGTATGCTGATCCGGTTCATCAGGCTGCTGCCAGTGCGGGATTTCTTCCTGCACCAGGATTCCGTTACGGTCACACCAATCCAATAATTCGCTGCCCTGCTGCCAGTGGAAACGTGTAATAACACAGTTGGCTTCCTTCAGTCTCACGAGCATAGCCGTAAGCTCATCCTGCTTCTCAGCCATTCCGCTTACCGGGCTGGAACCCGGCATCCATTCTACTCCCATCAGTCGGACTGGCTCACGATTTAACCAAAGTTCATGTCCTTTAACGAGAATCTCCCGAAACCCAAAGGTCACAGCCACATGATCTTCAATCTGCTCTCCTTCCCGGAGGGTGAGCTGAAGCTGATACAAATGCGGATGATCAAAGTGCCATAAGTCTACCGGACATAAATGAACATCTGTAAAGTGCCAGGTCAACGTTTCCGGAGGCAGGGGCCGCACGTCATGCCATAATCTTTGTTCATTCTTGAATATGGCTACTTCAACTGTCGCAGCAGCAGATGGTGCACACAGAATTACGTCTGCAGACAGCTTTCCAGCAGCCCTATTGTCAGCTTGTCCGAACTGAACCTCCGGGCTGACTTTAATGTGTTTGATGGCCGTTTGCCCGGTTACTATGAGTTTCACGGGCCGGATGATACCTCCGTCGTCCGCCCAGTCAAAGCTGGTTCCTCTCGGAAGTGCCTCATCACTAGGCGAATTATCCGCCTTCACCGTAATCCGGTTCTCTGCGCCGTACTGGATATTTGCTGTCAGGTCTATTGAAAATGCGGTATAACCCGAATGGAAGTGCGAACCGGCCTCACGACCGTTAATCCAGATCACCGCATCACGATATACCGCTTCGGACTGTATACGGATCCTGCTGCCGCGCCAATTCTCCGGAATATGAAGACTGTACTCATACCACCCGGCACCCCGGTATTCCTCCAGATCCTCCTGCACATTCCATGTATGCGGAACAGTAACCTTCATGGGAGAGGGCAAGCCTGCAGCCTGCCACTCCTCCTGTTCTCCCACCTTTGCAGCATCCGGTTGAAACAGCCAGCCTTCGTTCATATTTACAATGTGACGCCCTTTAATTGACAAGGTATCAAGTCCTCCTTCATTGTTGAGTTCAGCCTAAATGTCAGTGCTACTGCTTAATCGTCTATGCACCATGGCTCCCTGGTGATTAGGTTCCATGCCCAGAACTGCTTCAAGCTCGGCTCCCGCTTCTTCGTTACGGCCAAGTCCCAGAAATCCAAGACCTCTCATATACCGGCAGTGAACTTCATTCCTTACGTTCAAATCATCCTCGAACACCAGGAAGTCCGGCAGGGAAACAGCGAAATAATCAAATTCCACGTCATCGAAAAAATGCTGCTCGGCGTAATCGATCAGCTTATTGAAGCGACGCTTGGCTTCCTGCTCATTTCCCAGCTCAAGCCACGCCATGCCCTGATAGAAAATCATATCCGGCGGCTGGTCGTTGTAATACATCGCGCTGGCAGGCTCCTCCAATCCCCGGGAAGCAATGCTGAAGCACTCCTGAGCCCGTTCAGTCTCTGTTAAACCTTTATGGGCCAGTCCGAGATAATAATAAACATTGTTCTCTTGAGCGCCTGACAATTTGCCTTCCCCCAGATGATCCGGATACATCAGTGCCTGAAGCAGGTATTGTACGGCCTCTTCATAGCGTTCATCAGCCAACGCCTGTTTGGCTAGTTCCACATGGGCAAATACATGCTGTCCTGTGACTTTACCCTCGCCGCCTTCCCACGGGTGGAAATTCCGTCCTTGCAGCGCATGAACTGCCTTCTCATGATAACCCTGCGTATTCAAAAGCGTAATGTATTCCACATAGAGATCGTCGCGTGTATTCACTAAATCCAGATGTTGCTCCAGATGGGTACAGCGGTTCTCCGCCGTGTAGCCAAGCTTTTTATACAATTGATCCAGCTCATACAATACGCGTGCATCATGCGTATTGCAGGCAAATGCCTTCTCCATAGAGATAAGCGCCGCTTCGGTATCCCCTTTTTTATTGAAATAGGCAAGTGCCAGATTCCGGTGGACCGTCGCGAAATCGTCCCGGATGGAACGTGAGGCCTCCCAATGGGTGATCGCAGCTTCGTGTCTTCTTTTATCGTACAGCCAATTCCCCAGATAATAATGGGCTTTATCATCCTCAGCATCCGCGGTAACGGCACTTGTCAGCACTTGCAGATCGAACAGGCTATTCGGGAAACAGTAATCCGGAGCTGACGCGTTTGCGGCTTTTCTATGAATCCGGGCAAGCTCTAAGTTTCCGGCTTTCTCATGCAGGTACCCAAGCGTATAATGTAGCATCGGGTACACCCCGGAATCCCGACCGGCTACGATCCGCCCGATCACTTCAATGGCTTCCTCTACGAATCCGCAATGGTCATAATCAGCGGCCAGATTCAAATAATTATGGGCATCGCCGCGCATAAGCCGCAAAAGCTCCGATTTCACTTCGCCGGCTTTCGTTAACTCACCTTGACCGGCGAGGATCAGGTACCGTTCATTGGCTGAACCAAAATCAGCGATATCCAGGGTAAGTGTCTCCTCCGAGAAGTACAGTGCTTCTTCCAGCTGTCCCAGCTTACGAAGAAGCGCAGCTTTCAGGTGACGCGCTTTATAATTACGGGAATTACGGATGAGCGAACGGTTAACCAGCTCCAGGGCTTCCCGGAACTCCCCCTTCTCACAGGCAATTTGCGCCAGCGTGAAGAATCCGGCATCCTGCCACGCTGCAGACCAAGTCGATTTGTAGAGTGCTGCAAATCCTTCTTCCAAACGGCCCTGCCCTTTAAGCGCCACCCCTAATTGATATAGAGCTTCACTTTCGTATGGATTCGGATTCCGCCAGGTAAGTGATTTTACCGCGGTCCGGAAGTGGTCTTCTGCTTCTGCATACAATCCGCGGCGCAGCAGGAGAGTACCATAAGCCACGTTAAGGCGGATATCACTTGGATCGCGCCGTAAACCCTCCAGATAGTAATTCTCCGGTTCGAATGTTGCGTGGCGGTATTGCTCCAGGTGCAGTCCGGCCAGATAGAGCTGTTCATTGGTTCTCAGCTCTTCAGGAGCAGGCAGCGGCTTGGCAGCATCCGGTACTTGCTCTATAGAAGACTTCGCAGGCTGATATGCAATGAGCACTCTACCGTTTGCATCCCGGATAGTCAGCCTCAAGTTACGCGGCTGATTCTGACCGTCAAGCGTAATGACCGACTTGAAGGTCTGTGCAGGAGACAGATCCGTGATTTCCTGTAAATAGATCCGGCGGCTGCCCCGGAGTTCAATAACAGCGCCGACAAACCGGGAAGTTGCATAAGCCAATACGGTGGCTTCACGTGTTTTCTCGTCAACTTCCAAATTCACGGCAGCATCGACTGATGCATTTTTAACGACACCGATATTTTTGTAAGGCATGAAATATTGGGTGAACGATTTCTCTTCATAGGGCTGCAGCCACGTAAAATCCGGCTGATTGTCAGTGTAAACACCGGTCATAAGCTCAATATAAGGCCCGTCTTCATCCGTCAGATTCCGGTCCCAGGCCTGGCCGAATTCACCGTTCCCCCAAGTCCATTGCTTCTTCCCTGGCGAAACATGATGGTTCGCTACATGCAGCAAACCTGCCTGAACCCCGTGATCATACCCGCCGACGAAGTTATAGTCCGATTTATAAGCCATATACGAAGTAGGGACGGGGATATTAGCGTAACGTGAAATATCAACACCTGCCGAGTAGTCCATTTTGTAATAGGTACCTGTTGCAATTGGAAACCGGGAAACGTCACGTTTACCATGGTCGAAGACAGCCGTTACATCCGGAGGAAATACAGATTGAGTGTGTTCGTTAACGGCAACAGCAGGGTTTGCCCACCACAGGAAGGACTGCGGTTCAGCTGTCCGGTTATAGAGCTGCGCTGAAACTTCCAGATAAGCTTTACCCGGGTACAGGCTGAATCCGGCCGTTACTTTGGTTCCATACATACGGTCAATTTCACTAACCCAAACGGTAGCGCTTCCATCCTCATTCTCAGTCAGCTTGTATTCTACGGGACCATACGTATTTGGCCGGTGATGCTGCGGCCAGTTAAACTCAATTCCGCCTGAAATCCATGGACCTGTGAGGCCGACCAGCGCCGGTTTAATGACCCGGTTGTAATATACGAAATCGTAGTTATTGGTTTTGTCCAGCGCCCGGTAAATCCGTCCGCCAAGCTCAGGCATAATCTCAATGCGGACATATTCATTCTCCAGAATAACCATCTGATACGGCTGGAGTTTCTTCTCATCTTCAATGCTATCGATGACCGGATGCGGATACACTTTACCGGAGCTTCCCTGATACACACGCTTCTCCAGGAACATCGGGTTCAGGTCAGGCTTCCCGGTTCCATAAGTAGGAATAGAAATCTTTTCTTCCCATATGCGTACTGCTCGACTCAACTTCATCACTCCCTAAACTTATTATCTATACTTTACCTTGGCGGAAGGCATCCGCCAATTGACAAAACGCTTAATATAATGGACTATATTCTTATTTAAGAAGGGAGCCTACACATGGAAATGACCCGGAAGCAGGAGGGCTTTGAAGCGGAGAAATTATTCATTCTTCCTGAATATATGCAGACGGAATTATCCCGCTCCGAACTGACCCGTGATTTATTCGTAAGCGATATAGGCTACTTCCCACGTGCTCAGCATCATTACCGGGAACGTCCTGAGGGCAGCAGCTCTCATATCTTTATCTTTTGCTCCGAGGGGGAGGGCTGGATCGAAGCAGGCGGCAATCAGACCGTGGCCCTGACCCCTAATCACCTGGCCGTCATACCCGCCGCAACACCTCACCGATACGGGGCATCTGCACATGCGCCATGGAGTATTTACTGGTTTCATCTTCAAGGCAGCCACGCAGCGGAATTCATCCGCATGTACGGGATGGATGAGGGTCCCGTTCATCTCCCAACCTTTGCACAATCCGAGTTCAAAGATGTTTTTGACAAGTGTTATGTCCTTTTATCGGATAAAACCTATTCTCTCCCCGTCCACACACATGTGTCCCAGTCCATCCGCCAGCTGATCAGCAGCATCGGGATAAGCGCCGGAGGTACAGCCAAAAACAAAAAAAGAGAGCACTATCTGGAGACCTCCATCCGGTACATGACTGACCGTTTAGCAGAATCCATCAGGCTCCCTGAATTGGCCAAGCATACCGGCTTGTCCAAACAGCATTTAATTTTGTTATTTAATGAAGAAACGGGGATTCCGCCAATTGAATATTTTTTGCGCCTGAAAATTCAAAAAGCAACGCAGCTGCTGAGTTTGACGGGCTTGTCTATTAAGGAGGTAGCCGCAAGCATTGGCATAACCGATCCTTATTATTTTTCCAGATTGTTTAAGAAAATGACCGGGTCATCCCCCAGCGCTTATAGAAGTATTCCCAAGGGTTGAAGGATCACCGTCTAGATGCACACGGATGACAATATCCTGGTCGTGATTGCCAAATCCGGAACCATATAGTGTTAATCCCCCTGCGTTCACTGCATGCTCATCGACCGCGAAGCGCAGCGTCCAGAATGGTTCCGCCAGCCTGATATCCGCCAGGGTTACCTCTGACATCGGCTCTTCATCCATAAATGTACCTGATGCGTCAATACGAATCGTCTTTAATAATCCGTATTGGTTCACATTTCGGTGCCACCATGCGGGGGTCAATTTCCCGCGTGCTGCTCTTCCGAAATCAGCTGGACTTGTCCAGATACCGAGGGAAACCCCGTTGAAGGTAAACTCAATGTCCGATGGCCAATAATCTCTTAACCCGGGAGCCTCGGAGGCTATCTCTACCGAAATTTCGATGGCTTCTGCCGCCTGATCGGCGGGCAGATAGTTAGGCATTTTGTATTCGACATAACCCCATCCCAACCACAGAATGGCAGCGTGAACCCGCTCTGGATCAAGAAAATACCGCGGGTCGTCCCAAACTCCAATTTCTTTCTCTCGTGTACCAAGCCCGCAGGTAGGGTGGACTTCAAAGGCGGTGTAATGGCCGACTGAAATGCTTTGCTCCCTGAGCTTGGCGGATTGTCCGGCAGAAGGCAGCTCAATCTCGACGGCTTTCTTTTTTAGAAAGCACATTTTGTGCGTCCCCCCGTTCAGTCTTACCCTGTGGCTTCCAACGAGCCCGGCTTGTTCGAGTTTCCGGATGTGCATGGTGACAATCGAAGGGCTGAGTTTTAGGCGGTCCGCAATATCCTTCACATTCATCTCGTTAGCGGCAATAAGACTCATGATTTCCCATCTGACTTCACTTGCCAACGCTTCATATAACGGCATAAACCTTTGTTCACTGTTCGCTTTGATGATCATCATAATCTCCTGGATTCATTTATTGAAATCACATATATATGAATTGATTAGAAATAACCTGAGGCTTTAAGTCTAATCCATTGCAAGAATATAGACAATGGTGTTTAATTTCTTTAGCTGTTGATCAGCTTAGATTTATATATGTGTGAATTTATGAATGAGGTGGATAGATGAAGTACAATAACCCGGTCATCAAAGGATTTTATCCTGACCCCAGTGTATGTAAAGCAGGAGATACCTATTATCTCGTTTGCAGTTCTTTTCAGTATTTTCCCGGCGTTCCGGTTTTTGAGAGCAAAGATCTGATTAACTGGAAGCAAATCGGTCATTGTCTGACCAGGGAGAGTCAGATTCAGCTCGGTAATGTGAACAGCTCGGGCGGTGTATTCGCGCCAACGATCCGGCACAACAACGGAAGATTCTACATGACTACAACAAACGAAACCGGTCATCAAAATTTCTATGTATGGACTGACGATATTTACGGTGAATGGTCTGAAGCAATCCCAGTGGATCAGGGGGGAATCGATCCCGATTTGTATTTTGAAGACGGAAAGGCCTTTTTCATGAGCAACGGGACAGACGATAACGGCATCGGCGGTATTGTCCAGTGTGAAATTGACATTGAAACAGGCGCCAAGCTGTCACCAAGCCGTTCCATATGGCAAGGGGCAGGCGGACGTTATCTGGAAAGCCCACATATGTATAAAATTGATGGCCGGTATTACCTGATGGCGGCTGAAGGCGGAACGGAATACGGCCATATGGTCATTTATGCGCGCGGAGAGTCCATCTCCGGCCCGTTCGAAGCGTACCCGAACAATCCAGTTCTGACCAACCGCAATCTTGGTGGGTATGAACTTCAGGGAGTTGGCCATGGCGACCTGATTCAAGATAACGATGGAAACTGGTGGATGCTGCATTTGGGCTTCCGGCAAACCGGCCGCTGGCTTACCTACCATCATCTTGGACGTGAAGTGTTCCTTACCCCGGTTACATTTGGCGGGGACGGCTGGTTCACAGCGGGATATAACGGCACAACACTTACGAGCTTTGAGACCGGCCGGATCTCCAGCCAGGTCATTCAGCAGGAAAAAACGAGTTTCACTTTCGAGAACATTGATTGGAATCTGGACTGGTGCTATCTCCGTCATCCTGTCACGGGGAATTACCTGCTCGAACAAGATAAAGTAACGCTAAAAGGAACTGCAGTGAACCTGGATATTCCGGAATCGCCTACCTTTATCGGCCTACGCCAAAGGGACTTCAACGCCGAAATTTCTTGCGAAGTCAGCCTTACCGACGGTGAAGCCGGCATCACGCTCTATATGGATGAGAATCATCATTATGATTTGGCTATACGCAAAACTGCAGCCGGATATGAAGCTATCGAGCGGCTGAATATCGGTGATATTAAATCAGTTGAAGCAGAAACAGGTCTCGGAAGCGACAACCATGCTACTCTGATCATCCGGGCAGGCCATGAGCGATATACCTTCCTCATTCACAGGAATGGCAAGGAGACCCTCTTAGGTACGGCACAAACCCGGTATCTTTCCTCTGAAGTCGCAGGCGGATTTACAGGCGTACTCATCGGCTTATACGCCTATGGAGAAGACTCCACGGCCGAGTTCACAAACTTTAAGTGTGCGTATCTTTAAGATATCCCTTGAAAAAGACACAGGCGGTACGAAGCAAAGAATTCTCCTGCTTCGTACCGCCTGATTTTATATATCGCCGCTTATCGCAAAACTATAAAATACTCACTAAATATGTATAAGAATTCTTAAAGCACAGGCAACGTAATCTCAACAATCGTTCCCGTCGGTGTGTTCGCCTTGAATAGCAGGGTACCCTTGTGATTGTTGATGATTTTCCTGCTGATCATTACTCCAAGCCCGTTGCCCTCTGATTTGGTCGTAAAGAAAGGTAGGCCAATCCGGATTAGGACCTCCTCCGGTATACCCGGCCCCGTATCGGCAATTCGAATAACTCCAGTATCCTCTTCACGGTACAACTCTACGGTGATTTCCGCTCCCCGCGGGCTGGCTTCAATCGCATTTTTAAGAATATTAATAAAAACCTGCTTCAATTTGTTATCCGCACACCTAAGCGGCAGATTGATGAGTTCCGTACGCATGACAATTTCATTGTCGGTCATATGTGCCTGGGCATTCAATAATATGACTACTTGTTTTACCAGCTGGACCAAATTACAGTCTGACTGTTCAGATGGGAATTCCTTGCCCAGCAGCAGCAGCTCGCCGATAATCGAATTGATTCGATCCACCTCTGACAGAATGATCTCATGGAACTCCCTGCCCATCTTAGACTGGGCAAACAGCAGCTGAACGAACCCCCTGATACTGGTCAGCGGATTGCGGATTTCATGGGCGATGCCTGCAGACAGCTCACCGATCATGGAAATATTTTCATTGTACCGGAGATACTCTTCAGTTTTCTTTCGTTCAGTCATGTCGCGCGCAATGGAAATCACCAGCATTCGGCCATTTAACTTAAAAGGCTTCGCACTGATCTCCACCGGAATTTGCTTCCCGTCCTTCGTAACCTGAATCCATTCGACGAATAATCCATCTCCTCTAAGAATATTCTCGAATATATTATCGAACTCGTGCACCAGCGATTCCACTGCTATTGAGTAAGGGGTTTTGTTCAGCAATTCCTGACGCGTATAACCCAGCATCCGGCATGCCGCTTCGTTCACATCCAGAAATTTCGATGGCTTACCTTGCTTATCCTGCTCATAAATGAAAATGGGATCGTTTGCTTCATTAAATAATTTATAGTATTTCAGCTCTGAGAATTTCATCTCCGTTACGTCTCTCAGAACACATATATAAGCCGTAATACGTCCTTCCGGATCTTTAACAGGTGAAATGGTTATTTTGACGCTGATCAGCTCTCCATTTCGTTTAATTCGGAAGGTATCGAGAGCAAACAGAGGCTGCCCCTGATCGATGAAAACAAACATCTGAGTAAGTTCTTCCCTCAGCTCCGGTGGAACATGCGGAAAATCATTTTCGTTCAGCTCTTCCGTGGTCCAGCCGTATAGCTCAACGAAGACCGAATTGGCGTAAATCACCTTTTTATTCGTGCCCAGAATGTAAATCGGATCCGGACTGTGCTCAACAAAAGAATACAGTGAGTAATGCATCATGTGGTAAACAGAGAAACCGCTCATATAACCGCTCCCGCAACCAGTGTACTTCCCATCTATGGTGGCATTTTGCACGAAGCAAATCTGTGATATAAAATAGGCAGAATGTCAAGAAGGATCATTAAACCCCCTTTTTCCATAGGTCATACCAAAAACCGCCTCCCCGGTAAATTAGAGGAAGCGGCCGCTGCGATAGATTAAATATAGTAGTATTCCGATTTTTTACCGTTAAAGAATCATTGCGGTGCCATCCTTACCTGCTCGGTGTCCGGATCCCGCATAATCGAATAGTGGGCGGTGCCGAGCATATCCTTGTCCTTATTTTTGCTGAGAACCGGATAAATGAACTAAAAGATAACCGGAGTAGTTGTTTTCAATTGGGACGAATTAAGCCCTCCTTACAGATATTATGAGTGCTGTATTCTGAACACGGTAACAGAGTGCCCGGGGAAGTCATAATCGAAGCTGTTCTCTTCGAAAGATCACCAATTCATAAGCTTTCTGATTTGAGCAGTCAGCTTACTGGCCGCTTTCCGGTGTGTGGCCTCCGACGGGTGGAAATCAGCGGCGTAACCGTCAGCTGCCAGCTGCTCGTCAAACTTCATTGCGGAAATATTACTGTCACCAGTTTCCCGCGTATAGCCCTTAACAGCTTGTTCAACATAAGGATACAATCGATCTCCCATAATTCCCAGCGTACACAAAATGGGGGCATGTGGATTGTTGCGTCTGACTTTTTTAAGAAATTCAACATACTCCCGGGCATATTCTGCCTGCTTACCGGTATCCTCTTTCGTGTAGGAATCATCATTTGTTCCGAGGTTAATGACGATCAGGTCAGGTACCAACTTGTTGAAATCCCAAGCTAATTCTTGGAGCACCAGCGTATCGTCCAATCTCCCCTCAGATTTGCCCACTTTTTCGTAGTAGTCGGGAAGAAGATGGGTGGTCAGCTTTTGATCATTTTCCGTGTAGCCTGTAATGATGCCGTATCCGCTGTATGAAACCAAGCTATAGTCGGCTTGAAGCTGCTGGGCTGCCAAAAACGCATACGCTTTCGTAACATCTTCTGTAGCTGTGGAAAAAGAGTGCAGCTCATGCTCATCATCCACGCCATAGCCGCAGGTAATGGAATCGCCGATGAATTCAATCGTATGTAATTTGGGCGGGGCAGGCTTAATGCCATCTGCAGCATCGACTGTGATCTCTTGGATCCCAACCGTTGACATCGCCGCTTCTGATAATTTAATTACGATTTATTGTTAAATGCTTCAAGAGTTCAAACAAAAATACAATCTATGATTTTGGACATAAAAGAATTAAAAAGAGATAATAATTTAACGAAGGATAATAAAATTAGAAAAGCAAAGATACTAAAAATTACTTTAAATAAAGTCGATTGAATAATAGATTGTCTTATGAAAATATCTTTGATATTAATAGCCATCAAGTTATCCTCCAGCTGA
>CAKMKL010000107.1 GCA_927443375.1 uncultured Paenibacillus sp.
ATAACCGTAAAACGAGGAGTCGGTCTGGTAACTGACCATCCATTCATCCTGGGCAGTCTGTGGATGGCCGAGCTGCTGTGCTGCGAATGCGGCAGCTTTCGTACGGGCCTCGGTCTTGCTGATAACAGTAGTATCTTCCTCTGCTGTACCGGAGAGAAGCTGAGGGGCCACCTGAAACATAATAAATACGATAAGACCAAGCACACCCGCGAGAATGACTCTGGTGGTAAGAGGCCGCTGCTGTAAAGGCTGGCCGACGGAATTCATGAAACGCCTCCTAGTAATGGATTAATCTGAAATTTCATCCCTTTAAGTACCGCAAATGTGCGGAATGGATGTCTGTTGTGCTCGCACCTTACTTATTATACTAGCACGGGCCGGGGAGTTACAAAAAATTCCCTGTTCTTCCTTTACATTTACGTAAGTGTGGCCGGGCTTATGCTTGTTTTGTTTGGGAAGTCTTACTCTTAGGCTGCATCAAGCTAAGATGATAATACTTGGCACCCGCCGGAAGACAGCACAGCCCGAGGGGCAAAGCGATTACCGAGATCCAGCCGAGCAGACTCCAGCCGGGCAGAGCTCCCCCGGGCAAGCTGTCAGGGATCAGAAATTTGTTAATTAATATACTGTGCAAAGGCCCCAGCAGTGCCAGAGGGAGCATCAGAATGGTCAGTGCCGGTGATTTAAGCAGATAATATTCAGCCTGCAGCAGACAGAGGATAACGGTTAGTGACAATGTATAGAGCAAGAAGGAAAAGAGCAGCCAGGTCAGGGCGTAGGACAGCTCCTGAGCAGTGGTTCTGCCGGTAATCCATCCGGTAATGCTTCCGGTAATAACAGAGACGGCCAGAACGATGACGATCCGCATAGCCGTGGTCCACACCACGGCGACTCCGGACAGCAGCAGAACCAGCCGGCTCTGCGGAAAGCCCAGCCACCAGGACAGGTACTTCCGTTCAATGCTGCTGCGGCTGATCATCCATACACTGCTTAACAGAACCGGCATCATAAAGAGGGACCTTGCGATGGACAAGCTCCCGGCTTCATCAGAGGAGCCGAAATAAGCGGCGGCCGCAATAATGAACGGAAGAACCAGCTTGAGGACGCGTATAGCCGGATACCTCTCTATCCGGTGAACCCGGCGGATAGAGAGCCGGTACAGGATGATAAAAGGTGCAGTTCGGCCGGTAAGGCTGCTCCGGTTGCTCCGTTTGGATGCGAAGCCCGTACGGCCTGAAGTGAAGGCGGCAGAGGAACGGCCGGCGCCGCTTGGTACGCTAAGTCCTTTTGCGGCAATTAGCCGCATTAACTGATAGCAGAGCGGCCAACCGATCAGGCACAGTGCGAGTGCAGCACACAGCACATATCCTGGAGCGCTGAACCTTAGAGACTGCGTGCCGGAGAAGCTGGTACTTAGAATATTGTTAATCATGATCGGAAGTATCCATAGTAAAGTGTACGGAATCAGCAGCAGCAGTGCTGTTTTGCCTGCCCGCATAAGCAGGCTGACCGCCAGCCCGAAGGTAACTGCGACTGGCAGAGAGACGATTATGAATAGAGCGTAAGCTGCTATTATATACAGCAGACTGCCAGCCGGCAGCGGCTGATACCAGCCTGCCTGGACAGAGATGAAGTAGAGGGAGACGGCTGCTGCCAGGACGGGAAGCGTGAGATTCAGGTTATGGCGGAGCAGGCTGATTCCCTTGGCATACAGCAGCTTCAGTCTGGAATGCGGGAATGCCAGCATCCATTCCCGGTGGCTCTGGTTCATGAACATCAGCATATGAAAAGCAGAGATTGCAATAGCGGCTGTCCAGAGCAGCAACACAGCATAAATGAACGGTGAACGCTCCGATGCTCTTGGGCCCGGGAGGTAGACTCCGGCAGCCAGCAGCAGAATGATAAGTGACAAGGCCAGTACTATAGGGCGATATTTCCCTTGCCTGGACAGGCTGTAACGGCTGTACTCCAGCTGGACAAGCGTCTTCAGCCCAGTCATGCGAACACTTCCCGGTAACGTGATTCGACCGATTTCCCGGAACGGCGGAGCTGTTCTACATCTTCGATACTGCGAACCCTGCCTTCACCGATCAGAATCAGCCGGTCGAAGAGCAGCTCCATTTCGCGGATATCATGGGTCGCGATGAGGAAGGTCCGTGCACCGTCAGCGAGTTCACCCACTACAGCCGAGGCGATCCGTTCTCTGGAGATCAGATCAACACCGGTGAACGGTTCATCCAGAATGATCAGCGGAGCCTTGCGGGACAGGCAGGTCAAGAGCTGAAGCCGTGCTTCCTCCCCGCGGGACATTGCCGATATCAGTGACTCCCCGGAAACGGAGAGCTGGTGCTGCAGTTCCTGCGCTTTGGCCTGATCCCAGTCCGGGTAGATCCCGCAGGCAAATTCCAGCCATTCCTTAACGCTCAGCCAGCCGGGGAGACTGCTGCGGTCGGGCAGCAGCGAGAGGCTGCCGAGCTGCTCCACACCTGCAGGCTTACCGAAAATTTGCACCGCCCCGGCATCTGGTAAGGCCAGCCCGGCGATGATGCGCAGCAGAGAGGACTTGCCTGCACCATTGGGTCCGAGCAGACCGGTCAGGCTGCCTTGCGGAATATCGAAGCTGATATTGTCGAGAATGATTTTTTTCTTCATTTTAAGTTTTAGGCCGCGGCACTCTACCGCCGCAGGTTGTGCCGCTTCAGTGTTAAGCTTATAAGGTGTCATTTGAATCCTCCTTATCGAATTCCAGCAATCGCTCAGCGGAGATGCCAAGTGTATCCGCTGCAGCTTTAAATTCCTTTATTGCCTTGCGCATGATAACCTTGCGTGCCTCTCCGATTACAGCATTTTCCCTGGTGACAAACGTTCCCTGCCCGCGGTAGGTAACGATCAGCCCCATACGCTCCAGTTCCTGATAGGTTCTGGCTGCGGTAGTGGGATTGACACCTCTCCCCGCAGCCAGATCTCTTACTGAGGGCAGCCGCGAGCCGGGCGGAATGAGGCCGCTGACGATTCTCCCCTGAATAGCCTCTACAAATTGTTCATAGATCGGCAGCGAGGGATTGATTTGAAACTGCTCCGGCAAAAGCTCAAAGGACTGATCCATAGGGTGCTCCTTCCGAATGAGGTACTAGCTTCATGTTGTTATGTGTATGGATAGGCACCATACAATCTGTGGTTGGAGTGTACCACTACCCACCATACAATTTCAAGAGAGATTCCTCACATCCCGAAATCAGTCTTTGTGATATTGGACAATAACGTTTATAATTTGTATGTTTATCTGATCAATATTACATTTGCTCATACGGACAAGAAACTTGCGAGAGGATGAATAATTTGGCTTCAACGATTCCCAATTTTAAGGAGTTCAGATTCCTGAAGCTGTCTCCGCCCCAGATTCTGGTGCTTGGCTTTGCCGCTGCTATTCTGATCGGAACACTGTTGTTAATGCTACCCTATTCCAGTGCATCTGGTCATTCACTAAGATTTATTGACGCGCTCTTCACAGCAACATCCGCAACCTGTGTAACCGGACTTGTTGTGGTGGATACCGGTACCTATTTCAGTACCTTCGGACAAATCGTTATCCTGGTGCTGATTCAGGTCGGAGGCCTCGGCTTTATGACGATGGCTACCTTGTTTGCGCTCCTGCTGAAACGCAGAATCTCGCTGCGGGACCGGCTGATCCTTCAGGAAGCAATGAATCAAAACTCGATGGAGGGTATAGTCCGTCTGATCCGCAAGGTGCTGGTGTATTCACTGGTTATTGAAGCAGGCGGTGCGGTTCTGCTGTCGCTGCGCTGGGCGGCTGATATGGATGTTGGCCGCGCTTTGTATTTCGGTATCTTTCATGCCGTGTCTATGTTTAATAATGCCGGATTTGACATCTTCGGGGACTACGCCAGCCTGACCGGATATGCCGGCGATCCTGTAGTCAATATTGTCGTCATGTTCCTGATTATTTCCGGGGGCATCGGGTTCATAGTCATGGCCGACCTGATCGATTACCGCAAAAGCCGCAGGCTGATGCTCCACAGCAAAGTAGTTCTGTCGATGACGGCGGCACTGATTTCGATCGGAACGGTAGTAATCTTTATCTTTGAGTTTAGTAATCCGAATACGTTCGGCCAGCTTAACCTCGGCAGTAAAATATGGGCAGCATTTTTTCAATCGGTAACGCCGCGTACGGCAGGAGCCAATACCGTAGATATTGCCGGCCTTCGCCAGGCTACGCAGTTTTTTATGGTGATTCTAATGTTTATCGGCGCTTCGCCGGGCTCTACGGGTGGGGGGATCAAGACAACAACCTTTACACTGATGATCGGTGCCGTAGTCTCGATGCTGCGCGGACGTGAAGACATTGTGCTGTTCCGCTACCGGCTGGCCCAGGAACGCGTCTTCAAGGCACTGACGATTACCTTGCTTGCCCTGCTGCTCGTTGTTGCCGTCTCCATGGTACTCTCCACGACGGAGGGGCGGCCGTTCCTGATGATTTTATTTGAGACCACTTCAGCCTTCGCTACCGTAGGTCTCAGTATGGGACTGACCCCGGAATTGTCGGAGGCCGGCAAAATTCTGATCTGCCTGACGATGTTCGCCGGACGTTTGGGACTGTTGACACTGGCCTATGCACTAGGCCCGAAACAGGGTAAAGCATTGTATAAGTATCCGGAAGGCAAAATGATAATTGGATAAGGGGTTAATGAACTATGAAAGCACAGCAGTTTGTGGTGATCGGCCTTGGCCGCTTCGGATCAAGTCTGGCGCTTGAGCTGATGGCTATGGGTTATGAAGTACTCGGCATCGACCACTTGGAAGAGCGGGTGGAGGAAATGAGCGGTCAGCTGACTCACGCGGTGATGGCGGATGCTACGGATGAGGGCATCATGCGTTCACTGGGCGTGCGTAATTTCGATTGTGGCATTGTCGCCATCGGGGACAATATGGAACGAAGCATTTTGGCGGCAATTCTGTTGAAAGAGCTGGGTATCAAGCAGGTAGTGGCGAAGGCGATCTCGATCCTGCACGGGCGAGCGCTGTCGAAGCTGGGCGTGGACCGGGTTATTTTTCCTGAACGGGATATGGGAATCCGTGTAGCGCATCAGCTGGTGACTCCTCACTTGCTGGATTACATCGAAATCTCCAAGGATTACAAAATTGTGGAGCTGAATGTGCCCTCCTGCATGGACGGAAAAAGCCTCTCAGAGCTGAATACCCGCGGTAAGTACGGCTGCAGCATTATTGCCCTCAACCGGAAGGATGGGATTATCGTTGCACCTACAGCTCATGATCATGTAAGCCAGGGCGACATTATGGTGGTCATAGGCTCCAATGAGAGCATCGAAGAGTTTGAAGATCAGGCTGTGAATGTGGATTCATAGTACAGACACGGCAAAGCCCGGACAATAGTCCGGGCTTTTGTTATTTTTGCGGACTATTCGGCTAATTATGAATGGTTTAGAATACCCGCGAATAGGCGGATTTGATGTTGCTGCTGTTGACTTTATCGTTGTACAGTCCGTTCACGTTAAAACTCCTTATTATGAGATGGGATTACGAGCATCGTACCTGAACATGATCATACAGGTCCAGAATGAGGATGTTTCTTGTAAATAATAGAAAATATGTTATTAATAATAATAGATCACCACTGCCTGTACTATAATGGTTTTATTATCAGCATCGCTGGTTTCTGCTTGTAGGGTCATTAATTTTTCGGTTTTTTCTAAAAAAATTCCTAGACATATATATAAAACGTTTCTTTAAATGATAAAATGACAGTAATCGCGGTAACTATATGAAATTATGTAAACGCTTATTGTAAGCGCTTCTATTTATGCCGGCTATACAGTCCTCATTCTGCTTCGTGTTGTTTTGGAAACCAGTATTTAACTTAACAGGGGGAATAAGCATGACTCTGCGTTTTGATTTTGGACCCTTCGGGGATACAGCAGCAGGATATACCAAGGTTTCTTCATCTGATACATATACTAGTGAGCAAGGGTACGGCTTTGTTGACTCATCCCGCGTTACAGGGCATACCCGTGGAAAGGAGCCGCTCAGCGGGGACTTCATCATTCCGTTTGATACAGTGTTTCTGGTGGACGTGGAGGACGGAAATTACATAGTCTCTGTTCTGATCGGAGATGAGGAGGCACCCACCTGCACAACGCTGAAAACTAATGGGGAAAGGCTTGTACTGAAAAATTTCCGCACCGTTGCCGGACAAACCGCCCGAGAAATGTTTGGTGTGAATGTCCGCGGGGGTCAGCTGAGGCTTCGCTTCGGCGGGGCGGCTCCCCGGATCAATGCGCTTGAAATCATGCGTTCGGATGAACAGATTACGCTTTTTCTGGCGGGTGATTCTACGGTGACGGATGCAGGCGATGAGAAGGGATTTCCGTTCTCCGGCTGGGGTCAGATGCTGCAGTTCTATTTCAAACATGACGTTGCCGTTGCCAATCATGCCGTCGGCGGGCGCAGCTCCAAGAGTTTTATTCAAGAAGGACGCCTGGATACGATCATGGAAGAAATTAAGGAAGGCGATTATTTATTTATCCAATTCGGACATAACGATCAGAAATGGGATGAGGCCCGTCATACAGATCCGCACACAACCTATCCGGAGCATCTTCGCCAGTATATTGCCGGAGCACGCGCCAAACAGGCTATTCCGGTGCTAATAACGTCTGTACACCGGCGGTATTATGATGCGGGCGGCAAGCTGACGGATACACATGGCGACTATCTGGAAGCTGTAAGGCAGCTCGCAGCAGAAGAAGAGGTCCCGCTCATCGATCTTGCCGGGAAGAGCAAACGCTTATTTGAAGAGGCCGGGCCACAAGAGACCAAGTCGATCTTCCTCTGGGGCGCCCCTGGAGAATGGATGAACCATCCGGGCGGTATTGTTGACAATACCCACTTTCAGGAGCGGGGCAGTCTGAGGATTGCGGAATTAGTCGTTCAAGGAATAAGGGAGCTAGGCCTGCAAAAGCTGATCATGTTTCTCAAATAGCCTGAAGTAATCTTATATAGAGAATCATAGGGGGATCAAACATGAAAAAAATACCGATGATGCTGCAGCTGGCATTGATTCTATTCTGTATTATGGCCATTCCGACAGCCATCCTGACCTGGTACAGCGGATCACAGATTATAGAGAACTCAGAAGTAGCCATCGGGGAATCGACACTTGCCGGGCTGAATGCAAACCGCAAATTAAATGAGAATGCCCTTGCTAATCTGGCGCAGGACACATCGCGGCTGGCGGCAACCAATATCTTTGAACCTATCCGCAGTGTGGATACGTACAGCGAGCTTAACTCCAATTACAACAATGTGAGCCGGGCGTTATCTGTATTTAAAGAGCTGCTCAATTTGAACCGCCGGGTAGACGGTGTATACTCCTCTTATTTTCACTTGGAGGGCTCGGATTATGTGATTTCTACAGATAGCAGTATCACGAAGCTGGAGCACTATGAGTCACTTGATTGGACCACAAAAGCCCTTGAAGGGCGGAGAGGGATCAGCGGTGTATGGTTTCCCCGCAAGCTGGACTCCGGCGTGAATGTGGTGTCGTATGTGTACCCCCTAAACCGTCTGTCTTCCACCACGCGCGGGTTAATCGTTGTCAATATGCGTGAGAGCCAGATCGGCAATTACCTGCATGCCACAGAGGTGGGGGATAATACCACTCTGCTCCTGGCATCTGACGGCAAGGTGATTTCCTACAATGACAAGTCGCTGCTGCTTACGGATGGCTTCGAGCTGCCCTTTCTGCGGGAAATGCTGACCGAGGAAGCGAAAGAAGGATATACGTTCCATGAGCTTGACGGCAAACGGATGGTTTATGCGTGGAGCCGCTCAGACGTGTCCGGATGGTGGAATGTAAGCTGGAGCTCCATAGATGAGCTGATGACCAAATCCCGTGATATGCAGGGAAATATCATTTTGCTTACCGGTGCCATCATTTTGCTGGGAACTGTACTGGCAGTCTTTTTGGCGACATGGCTGTCCAGACCGCTCAGGCAATTGGTGCAGACCATCCGGGCGAAAAGCGACTTGGGTGTGGTGAATAAGAATGAGCTTGCCTTTTTGGATCTGGCGTTCAAACGAATGCAGGAGGAGGAGGAAGGTCTGTTTCAGCTGCTGCAGGAACGCGAACAGGATACCCGCAGTCTTGCCGTTCATCTTCTTTTACGCGGGGAGATCACGCCCCGGATCACAGAGGTTTTTCCGGAAGCCTGTTACAGAATTGCCGTTGTCTCCATTGACCAGTATAGACGATATGTGGGCAATACCAATGTGGAGACACGCAGCTACCACCGGTATCTGCTCAATACGAAGTACGAAAGTCTGTTTCCGGAGGGAGTTCTGGCCCACTCTGTCTACCATAACGACGGTTGTATAGTGATTGTAATGAACTTTACCCCGGATGAGCATGAGCAAAGCGGCGGCCGGATCCATCAGGCGCTGGAAACGATCCGTGATCAGTCATCAGAGCTGCTGGGACATTCGGTCACGATTGGTGTAAGTGATTTGGCTGATACACCTCAAATGGTCACCCAGCGGTTGTTTGAAGCGATGGAACTGATTAAGCAACGGATCATCAATGGTGCCGGAAGCATTATGTACTGGCAGGAGGAAGAGGAGAACAGCCGCAAATATATGGATTCCGAAAGCAGCGAGCGGCGGATTCTCAACTTTCTGGATGCAGGCGATCTGGACGGGATTATCAAAGAGCTTCAGATCATCCGCTGCCAGATTAGCTCAGAAGAGAATATTTCCTATGACAATATCATGTTCATCTATCACCAACTGATTGGTGCGACCATCAAGCATCTCCGTGAGAATCATATCGGCACCGGAAGAATGATTATGGGTAAAGGAAATATCTACTCCATTCTGGCTGCGATGGATACACTTGATGAGCTGGAGGAGTATTTGCATGAACTTTTCCGTGAAATTGTGCAGAGCCTGGACCGAAGTGCTGATGACACCAACCATGGAGAGCGGATTATTCAATATTTGAAGGGCAATTACCGTGAAGAAATTGTATTCGAGGATATGGCGAAGGAAATCGGCATCAGTTACTCCTATATGCGCAAGATCGTGTATGAGCAGACCGGCAAAAGCATGATAGATTTTGTGAATCAGCTGCGCATTGAGAAGGCCAAAGAGCTGCTGCTGGACACTGAATTAACGATTAAGCAAATTGCCGCAGAGGTGGGTTACTTCAACGTCCAGAGCTTCAACAGGTTCTTCCGCAAATATGAAGGCATGCCGCCGAGCAGTTACAAATCAGCCAAGAGTAAAAGCTCCTAGGAGCTTCCTCTTGGCTGATTTGCTGCAGCTTCCGCCTTTAAATGAAAGCGTTTTATTTTTGGGAATGCCTATCACATTTGATCATAATGACGCTGCAAAAGCTGATAAGACCGCGGTTCAATCAAATTTGATGGGGATCATCAATACTCATGATTTTCAAAATAGGGCAAAGGGGATAGCATAGAACTCGAGCCGGTTGACCTGACTGGCAAGGTGATAACTTGGTGTAGGAGGTGAAACTTTGAAAGTTGCAAGCGCTTCAAAAACAAATCATACGGCTCTATTAAGTAAGAAACAGGGGATCGGTTATTATTTGCAGCGTGACTGGCAGCTATATTTACTCGTATTATTTCCACTGGCTTTTGTAATCGTTTTCAAATATCTGCCGATGACCGGACTTGTAATCGCTTTTAAAGACTACAAAATTGCAAGGGGCTTCTGGGGCAGTGATTGGGTAGGGTTTCAGATATTCCAGGAGATCTTCTCCAAACCTGATTTTGCCCGTGCCGTCCGCAATACACTGCTGCTCAACATTCTGGATCTCTGCTTCAGCTTTACGATGCCGATTGCGCTGGCGATCCTGCTGAATGAGGTCAAAAGTGTAAGATTCAAACGCGTAAATCAGACACTGCTGTACTTGCCGCACTTCCTTTCCTGGGTCATTATTGGAGCCATCGGTTACCAGCTCCTAAGTGAGGGAAGCGGTGTTGTTAACAATTTAATTGAACTGATGGGCGGGAATCGTATTCCATTCCTGCAGGAAGACACCCATTGGCTGATCAGCTATCTGGCAATCGGTGTGTGGCAGAGTATGGGATGGGGAACCATTATCTACTTGGCAGCCATGAGCGGAATTAACCCGGAAATGTATGAAGCGGCTACCGTCGATGGAGCAGGACGCTGGAGAAAGGTGTGGAATATTACTGTTCCTTCCATTCGTGCGACCATTGTAACCTTGCTGATCATGAACCTGGGGAAAGTCATGGAGGGCTCATTTGAGCGTATCTTCGCTCTGCAGAACAAGGCCACCACAGAGTTCACGACAACCATACCGGTGCTGGTGTACCGCTGGGGGATCGAGAGCGGCAATTTCAGCCGTGCGACAGCGCTCGGGCTATTCCAGTCCGTCATCGGTATTATTCTTGTAATAACGGCTGACCGCGTGGCTAAGAAGCTTGGCGAGGATGGAATATTATAAGAAAGGAGAGAAACCATGAGAGCATCAACCGGCAACCCTGCCGCACCACGTAAAGGGCGTTTGGACATCTGGGAATTGCTGATCCGCCTCGTTCTAATTATTGCTTCACTAGCGTGCTTGTTGCCGTTTCTGCATGTCGTGTCCAAATCCCTGAGTTCTGACTCCTTTGTCATTGCCAACAAGGTCTTTCTTTGGCCTGAGGGAATCACCATAGAAGCGTACAAGAAAATATTCGCAGATGCCAGTATCCTTCGTTCACTGTACATCTCGGTTATAGTGACCGTATTATTCACCATTCTGGGGATGGTCCTGACCATCTGCGCCGCGTACCCGCTGTCCAGAACACAGTTTAAAGGCCGCAGAGTAATCACCTTCATCTTCCTGTTCACGATGTACTTTAGTGGAGGGATCATCCCGGACTATATGAACATTAACAATCTGGGACTGATGGATACGATATGGTCAATGGTTTTACCGTTGTCGTTTAGTGCCTTCAATCTGCTGATTATGAAGACTTCTCTAACGAGCAGTATTCCCGTAAGTCTGGAAGAATCTGCGCGGATCGACGGTGCCGGGCATTTCCGAATCCTGCTCAGCATTGTCCTCCCGTTGTCCAAACCGATTATGGCGACACTCGCACTCTTCTATGCGGTTGGACGCTGGAATGCTTACCAGGATGCATTGTTCTACATTAAGCATGAAACGGATCTGCGGCCGCTGCAGCTCAAGCTGTATTATCTGGTCATTCAGGCCAGTGAAAGCTTCCAGCTGGAAGCAACCCAGGTGTCACTCAGCAACCCGGAAGTACTTAAAGCCTCAGTCGTTGTGTTTGCCACTCTGCCTATTCTCTGCGTGTATCCCTTTGTTCAGAAATACTTTGTTCAAGGTGTTATGCTCGGAGCAGTCAAGGAGTAATCTTATGTTCCAGAACAGTAATTCTACAGTCCGAAAATTAAAATTGGGGGAATTGCGATGAACAATAAAAGATTTGTTTCGTTAATGATGGCAACTGTCATGACGGCCGGCATGCTGGCCGGATGCTCCGGAGGAAATAACAATAATAAGAATGCTGAGTCTAACAAACCTGCTGAGTCTGCAGCCGCCAATAATCAGAGCGAAGGAAGCTCTAACGACTATTCTAAGGGCTTTAAGGAAAAGGTTAGTCTGGATATTCCGGTCTATGAGCGCGCTTTTGAGGGCTGGAATGTAAGCGATAACTATTACACCCGCTGGGTTCAGAAGGAATTCGGTGATAAATACAATATCCAAGTCAATTATGTGCCAATTACCCGTAAGGGTGAAGTAACTGATTTCGAGCAGCTGCTGGCGTCGCATAAAGCTCCGGATATTATTTTCCACTACGATATGCCGCAGGCACTTACTTATTACGGCGAGGATGTTATGCAGCCGCTGGATTATGCTGAAATCGAGAAATATGCCCCAACTTACTGGAAGAACATGGGTGATACAATCAAGCAATATGGGGTTGTTGATGACAAGAATATCTTTTTCTTCGCCGCACGCCCTGAGGCTGACAACTTCGTCAACGTTATCCGCAAGGACTGGGTTGAAAAGGTGGGCATGAAGGTTGAAGATTTGACTTCGCTTGAGAAATACAATGAGATGCTGGCGAAATGGAAGGAAGCCGGACTCGGTGTGACCGGAGGCAGCCTGATTCAACACAGCTTCAACTATAACTACGCCTTCCGCGATTGGCCGGTCGACGCGAAATACCGCGCACTTTATTCCGATCTTAGTGTTGGTGATTTAACAACCGTTGCAACCGAGCGCTATCTGCGTAATCTCAATTATCAATACAATAACGGCCTCATCGACAAAGAATTCTATCTGCGCAATGACGATAATAAGGTCAAGTCTGAATTCGTTGCCGGCAAGACAGGCAGCTACGGATTCTATCTGACAAACAATACGGATGTTTTTGCAGCTACTCTTGTGAACAACCCGGATGCTGAATTTGCAGTAGTTCCTCCATTTGCAGGTGTTCCGGAAGGCCTTAAGCCACAGGGACGCGCTTACTGGCCGTTTGGCTTCATCATGGGGATCAACTACGAATCTACACCTGAGGAACGTGCTGCAGTCTGGATGTATCTTGAATGGCTCAGCCAGCCGGAGAACCTGTTCAAGTTCCAGAATGGTATTGAAGGGGAGAACTACACGCTTGATGCAGAAGGTATCGCTCTGAAGAATCCGGATTATAAAGGCGAATCCGTTCTGTCGCAGAACAACAACAAAGACTATTGGGGCCTTGTGACCGAAATTGCGCAGTATCAGGATGAAGCAAAAACCCGCACGGCCAATCTCCGCAACTGGGCACCGGCCGGCTATGAGGCTCTCGCCGATGATTTGGTGAAATATTATGATGAGACAGCGGAATTCCGTACACCTGATGCGCTGTTCACCGTTGTGCTTGATAAGGTAAACGAGTATAAAACAGACCTGGATACGCTGTTCCAGGAATTGTACGTGAAGATCGCACTTGCTCCTGAAGCTGAGTTTGACGCAACTTATGAAGCAGCTAAGAAAACTTACCTGGAAGCGGGTTATCAGGAAATCCTTGATGAGAAGCAGGCGGCCATTGACGAAGGCAAGTTCCGTTAATTCCGCTTCGCCCGAAATAACTGAATAACCGCACAGAAGAACAATCCCCGGCGGGCCGATCCATATGAACTATGGAGGCCTGCCGGGGATTGTGTTATTCACGTGTATTATTCGCGTCCGTCGAGGAATACTTCCTCCGTGACCTGCACGAGACAGCGTGCCGCTGTACTTAGCCCCCCGCTGCCCTGATAGATCAGGCAGGTAGTGCGCTGGGTCTGCTCCAGCTCCTTGATGTGCAGAGAGACAAGTCCGCCGCCATTCAGCAATTCGGGACGAAGGTACGACTTCGGCAGCAGTGCAGCAGCCTTGATCGTCGGCAGCAGCCGGACGATCGCTTCGAAGGAGTCAATCTCCATCCGCACGTCCGGGTCGACCCCGCAGCGCTGGAACAGCTCATCCGTCATACGGCGGTACCAGGTGCCTTTGGAGAAGAGGATCATCGGCAGCCGGGACAGATGCTCCATGGTCAGCTTTGCGGTTAAGGTCAGGGGATGCTGCTCGGAGACGACCAGCCTGAGCTGGTCCTCGAACAATGGAATGCAGCGCAGGCCCGGTTCCTGGATCGAGGAGGCGATGATGCCGACATCGCATTTGCCCTCATTGACGGCTGAGACGATCTCATGCGTTTTGCCGGTGATCAGCTTCAGCTCCGCCGCCGGATATTTATTCATATAAGCATTCACAAGCGGGGGCAGTGTCGTCTGAAGCGTCGTCAGACTGGCCCCCAGGGTGACGAGCTGAGGCTCGCCTTCCCTGAATTTGGACAGGGCCTCAAGAAATTTGGAACGCTGCTGCCGCTGCTCCAGTGCGTATGTGTAGGTAAGGCGGCCCACCTCAGTCAGCTCCAGCCGTTTGCCGAAGCGGTTGAATAATGAAACGCCAAGGCGCTCCTCCAGCTTGGAGATTTTACGGGAGAGGGCAGGCTGGGACAGATTGAGCTGGCGCGATGCCCGGTTGAGGCTGGAATGTTCCACGACGGCGGCGAAAATATCCAAATCATCAAACATAACGGAGTTCTCCTTTGAGGAAGTCTGTGGTAATGCTGCTACTTTACGCTTGTATGGATATGGATGAAAGTGATAAAAGGCATAGCCGAATCACTAAAGAATGTTTGCTTTATATAGAAAAAAGGCTGTTGTGTTGGGAAATGCTTGCTGTAAATGAGAATTATTATCATATTAAAAATATTCTTATGCGATTATTGTATAACGTTTAATAATTAGATTGCAATTCCCTTATAAGCGAAAAAGGAGTAACATGAAAAGTGACACAAGATATTCACATATTGTGAATAATAGAGCAATGTCCGGGAAAACAATGGATAATGGTGAAAATAGAGATTTGGCGAGCTTCTGCGGCCTTCGTTCCCCTGTTTCAACTGTACTCCCGGCGGTGTATGCTCATTAATGAAAACGCTGTTTTAATTGGAAAGGGGACACTTTGCATGAGAGGATTTTATTCCAGAAAGATTCATTCCTTGCTCGGCGTTATCCCGCTCGCCTTCTTCTTCATCGAACACATGATGACGAATTTCGCGGCAGTAGAGGGTGGCGCTTCCGGTTTCACCGACAGTGTGCTATGGCTGAACAGTCTGCCGCTGGTCTTCTTCCTGGAATTGTTCGGTATTTGGCTTCCACTGCTCTATCATGGGGTCTACGGGCTGTATATCGCCTACCAATCCAAGCCGAACCTGAACCGCTTCAACCTGGAACGGAACTGGCGTTATACGCTGCAGCGCATCAGCGGAATTATTACCTTCATCTTTATCGTGTGGCATCTGTTCCAGACCCGTGTCCAGGTGGCCGTCGGGAATGTAGAGCATGAAGAGCTTGGCGGCGTAATGCATGACATCGCAACCCAGCCGCTGCTGCTAGCCGTATATGTAATCGGTGTTGTGGCTGCCTGCTTCCATTTCTCCAACGGCCTCTGGTCCTTCCTGATCAGCTGGGGAGTTACCGTCGGACCGCGCTCGCAAAAAGTGTCCTCTGTACTCTGTCTCGGCCTTTTCGTAATTGTTACTTCCATGTTCCTGCTGTCGCTGTTCACGTTCCGTGACAACGAATTCCAGGCTGCAGCTTCGGCTGCACAGATCCTCAAGACATTAACTTAAGCATTGCGTGCAATTTGACACGCGACCCTTATCCGCCGCAGCATTCCATTTAGAGGCTGGACTTCACAGCAAACATTTTATATTAGCGTACGACAAAACTTTAGGGTATGCTTCCGAAGCGAGTTTTGTCGAAGCAAATTCAGGAAGCTATCCTAACAAAACTTTAGGAGTGAACAATCATGGCATCAGCCGATATCATTATCGTGGGCGGCGGGCTGGCCGGCCTGATGGCTACCATCAAGGCGGCAGAATCCGGCGCGCATGTTCATCTATTCTCTCTGGTCCCTGTCAAAAGATCACACTCCGTCTGCGCACAAGGCGGCATCAACGGAGCCGTTAATACAAAGGGTGAGGGCGACTCACCCTGGGAGCATTTCGACGATACCGTCTACGGCGGTGACTTCCTGGCGAACCAGCCTCCGGTCAAAGCGATGTGCGAGGCCGCACCGGGCATCATCCATCTGATGGACCGGATGGGCGTCATGTTCAACCGCACCCCGGAGGGGCTGCTTGACTTCCGCCGGTTCGGCGGGACTAAACGTCACCGTACGGCATTTGCCGGAGCTACGACCGGCCAGCAGCTGCTGTATGCGCTGGATGAGCAGGTACGTCGCTGGGAATCGGAAGGCATGGTTACCAAAAGCGAGAACTGGGAGTTCCTCTCAGTGATTCTTGACGATGCCGGCGTCTGCCGCGGCATTAGCGCCCAGAACCTGAAGACCATGGAAATTCAGACCTTCCCGGCAGATGCGGTGATTCTGGCCAGCGGCGGTCCGGGGATTATTTTCGGCAAAACGACGAACTCGGTTATTAATACAGGAACTGCAGCCAGTGCCGTGTACCAGCAGGGTGTGCATTATGCTAACGGGGAATTCATCCAGATTCATCCGACGGCAATCCCCGGTGATGACAAGCTCCGCCTGATGTCGGAATCGGCCCGCGGGGAAGGCGGACGCATCTGGACCTATAAGGACGGCAAGCCGTGGTATTTCCTGGAGGAGAAATATCCGTCTTACGGAAATCTGGTGCCGCGCGATATCGCTACCCGGGAGATTTTTAATGTGAGTGTGGACCAGGGGCTCGGTATTAACGGCGAA
>CAKMKL010000108.1 GCA_927443375.1 uncultured Paenibacillus sp.
TTGCGTATGCCGATGGAACGCTGGATGTCCTCTACGCAAATGTGGAGGGAAGTAAGATTTCTGCTGTGGATGCTTATACCAATGCTAACGTTGACAACAAACACATTAAATCCCGCTATGCCTCGAACGGCATGTATATCATGATTCCCAAGAGCAGCAAGCGGGCAGTGGAAGCTGTGAAGTATCTGGACTGGATGGCTTCCGAAGACAATCTGGTTCTCATGTACAGCGGGGTTGAAGGCGAGAACTATGATCTGGTTGACGGCATCCCGGTTGTCAAACCCGATGTGTCTAAAGAGTTTGCAGACCGGCTCTTTAACGGCGGTGACATGGCGATTATCTCAAACGGTAAAAACCTTGGAGACCAGGAGCTTAATCAGAAAGCTTGGATAAGCGGCTTCCCGGAACGTCATAAGGAAATCCTTGAGCAGTCTTATGCAATCGCCAACACTGATACGGTCGGACCGATTGTCTTCAGTAAACCGATTGAAGCCGAACCCAAGTACGGCACTACCCTCAATGACAAGCTGGCCGTAATTATGGTTAAGACAGCGATGGCCAAACCGGAGCAATTTGATGCCGTGTATGAGCAGGAGATGAAGGATTTCATGTCCCTCGGCGGAACTCAGCTTAAAGAAGAACTGGAAGCAGCTTTGAACGATCTGTAAGCACGGTAAATAAATATAAAGGGAAAACCGGAGGGAGCTGGTACGCCGCTTCATCCGGTTTTTCTTCCCAAGGAGGGAACCGACTTGAGTAAAGTGAGCTACTTGAAGCGGTATTGGCAATTGTACGCGCTGCTTTCACTGCCAATGATCTACTTTTTTATCTTCCGCTACGGACCGATGTACGGTGTGCAGATTGCCTTCAAGGATTTCAATCTTTTCCAGGGAATCAGCGGCAGTGAGTGGATCGGGTTCGACGCATTCCGTGAAGTGTTTAACCTGAGAGAGTTTTATACCGCACTGCGCAATACCTTTATGCTTAACTTCCTGGATTTACTCGTTTCTTTCCCTGCCCCGATCATTCTGGCGATCATGCTGTATGAGATTAAGGGCGTATGGTTCAAAAAAATCTCGCAGACCATCCTCTATATCCCTCACTTTATTTCCTGGGTTATCATCGGGGGGATTGTTTATCAATTGTTCGGCAACCAGTCCGGTATGGTCAACGGGGTGCTGGAAGGCCTGGGCTTAAGCCCGATTCCGTTCCTGACTGAAAAAGGTCCATGGCTCGTCACCTATCTGTTCACAGGAGTCTGGCAAAGTGCCGGCTGGGGAACCATCCTCTATCTGGCAGCGCTTACCGGCGTAAACAGAGAGCTGTTTGAGGCGGCTGAGGTCGATGGGGCAACACGAATGAAGAAGATCTGGTATATTACGCTGCCAAGCATCAAGCCGACAATCGTCACCCTGCTTATTCTCAATCTCGGCAAAATGGTCAGCATCGGCTTTGACCGTCCGTACATTATCGGGAATACAGCGGTACGTGAATACTCTGATGTGCTGAGTACCTTTGTCTACCGGGTCGGTCTGGAGTCCGGGCAGTACACCCTGGCTACCGTAGTCGGGCTGTTCCAGGCTGTGGTCGGACTGGTATTCATTCTGGGCTCCAACTATATTTCGAAAAAAATGACCGGCAACGGCATTATCTGATAAAGAGGGAAGGAGGCGGAGTACTATGAGTGAACGTACTTCCAACCGGATATTTGATATCGTCATTGTTACCTGTGTGGCCTTGTTCGTGCTGTTCTGTCTCGCTCCGTTCTTGCATGTTATCGCAGTATCGCTCAGTTCCAACCGGGCCATTACTTCCGGTGAGGTGACGCTTTTTCCGATTGAATTGAACTGGAAAGCCTATGTCCAGGTGTTCTCGGATAACGCAATGATAAGATCTCTGGGCTATACCGTGCTGCTGACTGCCGCGACAACCGGGCTGTGTATGCTCTTCACCATCGCTGCAGCCTATCCGCTGACCAAAGGCTACCTGAAAGGCCGCAAGACGTTTATGGTTATTATCATTATTACCATGTTCTTCAGCGGCGGGATTATTCCTGAATATCTGCTGATGCGCGATCTGCGCCTGCTCGATTCCACCTGGGCGCTTATTCTGCCCGGTCTGGTCAGTCCGTTCAACCTGATTTTCCTGACTGAAAA
>CAKMKL010000109.1 GCA_927443375.1 uncultured Paenibacillus sp.
GCATTATTATTCACGTCAATACACTTTAACTAAGTTAAGTGGAATGTGATTGGTTGATATGAAAAAGACCGAATGGGATGTTCCGGCCTCCACCATATAGACTGGGATGTCCGCGCTTTTGAGCTTGGATACTGGATCAGAAGCTCCTGCGCGGGAAAGGGCTATATGACAGAAGCAGTGAATGCGATTACAGAGTTTACCATCCGGGAGCTGGGGGCTAACCGGATCGAGATCCGCTGCAGCGGACGGAATGTCAAAAGCGCAGCTGTGGCGGAGCGCACGGGATATAAACTGGACGGCATTCTGCGGAACAGCATGCGCGGCTTTGACGGAGAGCTTCATGACAGCAAAGTATATGCGAAGGTACGCGGAGCGGAATATTAAAAAAAGGGGGATGTTCCATTGAAGAAAAGCGTCTTCTCCAGATTAAGTACATACATGCTCAGGCACAAGCTGATTTATACGGTACTTCTGCTGACTACCCTGGTCAGTATTGTCTATGATCTTACAACAGCCTGGTACCTGTCGAGAATTACCGATGCGGCGGTCCGCCTGGATGTGGACGCTTTTTCGGGGCTGATTGCTTTTGGCGTTCTCTTCTTGCTTGTAGGTTTGCTCAACAGTTATGCGGGTGCATATTTCAAAACTAAGGTCTCAGCCAAAATCAGAAATGAACTGCGTCTGGAGATGATGGGGCACACGCTCCGTCTGCCGCAGTCCTATTTCGACCGCAACCATTCCGGTGATTTGCTCTCCCGGTTCACGAATGACAACCAATCGGTGGGTGAAGCCTGCGGAAGGGTGATGATCGATCTCATCCGCAATCCGCTGCTCGCACTGGCAGCCTTTGCTTACCTGCTCTATATTAACTGGCTGCTCGCTTTAATCTGTTTTGCGATGGGGCCGCTGCTTTTTCTTACGGGTAAAGTATTCGGCAATGCGATGCGCATGAATAGTGTGAAGCTGCAGGAAAGCATGAGCCGGACGACGTCCTTTTTGAATGATATCCTCGGGAGCAGTGTGGTGTTCAAGTCCTTTTCCATTGAGCGCAGACTGCTGAAGCAGTATCAGGGACACAGTGAGGATATTAATGCTACAGAACAAAAGCGCGGTAAAATCGAAGGGGCTACAGGTGCGTTAGCGTCTGTGCTGGGGAATGCGACCTTTCTTCTGGCCCTGATTATTGCCGGGTGGTTCGTGGCGAAGGGTAAGCTTGAGGTAGGGGCGATGATCGCATTTATTCAGCTGATGAACTATCTGATCATGCCGTTCTCGTCGCTTCCGGGCCTGGTAGCCTCCATGCAGCAGTCGCTGGGTGCGGCGGAGCGGATTTTCGAAGTCATCGATGAGCCTGCCGAGGTCAAGGTTCTGCTGGAGCCGGTGGCGAAGCAGCCTGACTTCGAACGTCTGGTGCTCTCCGGGGTTTCCTTTCATTATCCGGATGCCGGAAAAGCCAGCCTGAGCAAGATCAGCATGGAGCTGCCGCAAGGCTCGCAAGTGGCAGTGGTCGGACCGAGCGGAGGCGGGAAATCCACACTATTCAAGCTGCTGCTCGGGTTCTATACGCCGGATGAAGGTGCGATCGCGGTTAATGGAACGGATATTAAAGACTTGAACCTGGACCACCTGAGAAGCTATTTCGCCTATGTGCCGCAGGAATCGGGACTGTACACCGGAAGTATCCGCGATAATATTCAAAACGGAAGACCGGGTGCACCGGATGATGAGATTGAGGATGCACTGCGGCAGGCGAACGCCTATGACTTTGTGATGGAGCTGCCGGATGGCATGGACACAGACATCGGTGAGCATGGCTCCAGGCTATCCGGAGGCCAGCGCCAGCGCCTGTCGATTGCCAGAGCGATGCTGAAAAATGCGCCGGTTCTGCTGCTGGATGAAGCCACGGCGGCGCTGGATAACGAATCAGAAAAAATGGTCCAGCAGGCCATCCGCAAGCTGATGAAGGATAAATCAACGATTGTTATCGCCCACCGCCTGTCGACCATTCAGAATGCGGATCTCATTCTGGTCATGGAGAACGGGGAGATTGTGGAGCGCGGCAGCCATAACGAGCTGCTGGCAGCGGAAGGCCGGTACTATGATCTCTACCATTCACAGCTGGAGCAGGAAGACGGCGCTGCGGAGGCTGGAAATAGAGGAGTAGCCCCTGTAACAACGGTAACTGCGGCAGACCAGTCGTTCACGGCTGCTGTAACCGGGCGATAAAACCATTAGAAAGGGTGCCTTGCGCCGGGTTCGATGATGAACCGGCGGCAAGGCACCCTTGTGCTAAGCGGACAAACTATTTATTCGGCTGTTTGCAGAATGAATTTATCGATGGCAAATTTCACGCCGTCTTCGTTGTTGCTGAGGGTTACGAAATCGGCAATTTCCTTCAGTGCAGGAATGGCATTAGCCATGGCAACGCCGAGGCCAGCCGCTTCCAGCATCTCATGATCGTTCCAGGAGTCGCCGACGGCGATCGTTTCGGACAGCTCGCAGCCGAAGTGCTGAGCCAGGAACTCAAGCGCAAGACCCTTGGTGCCTTCATGGTGCATGATTTCCAGGAAGTGTGGCTTCGATTTGGTGATGTGGACCGAATCGCCCAGCAGCTCGCGCAGAATCGGCGAAAGCTCATCCAGGAACGCAGGATCATCGATGATGAGCATTTTTGGTGTTTTTTGCGGAACGAGCTTACCTTCCCAATCCGGCTCGATGTAATACTGGGTTCTGTTCAGCTGGGAGTATTCGATCAGCTTCTGGTTCTCTTCGCGCGCATACAGCTTGTCGTCAATATAGGTCTGCAAGTGCAAATCATGATCCACGCAGTACTGGAACAGTTTGCGCACGGCATCCTGCGGCACGTAACGCTCGTAGAGCACTTTTTCGTCCATCAGATTCTTCACCAGTGCACCCTGATAAGTGATGATTGGCACGTTCAGTCCGGTCTGGCGGGCAATGGCCTGGGCGGAGGCATAGGCGCGGCCGGTTGCAAGAGTGACAACTACGCCAGAAGCGACAGCCTGCTCCAGCGCAGTTTGGGTGGCAGGGGTGACTTCCTTGTCATCATTAATCAGTGTGTCATCAATATCGATTGCAATCAGTTTGTACATTCGGGTTCTCTCCTAAAGGTTATTGTATTAGTATAGATGAACTCACCGGTCTGATGAAACCAAAGGGATGGATTCATCATGATCCTGGAGGGGGCGGGCAGGCTCGGGGCTGAGCTCCGCCATCAGCATCGCTGCAAGGATGCAAAGGCAGCCCAGTCCAGCGGATAAGCCCAGCGTCTCACCGCCGAAGACAAGCCCTGTGAAAGCGGCGAACACCGGCTCCATCGCATAAATGATAGCTACCCGGGAAGGCGTGGTGTACTTCTGGCAGGCCGTCTGAATCCAGAAGGCAAAGGCGCTGGTTGGCCCGATCGAAATCAGCAGAGCCCAGAGCACATCAGGCTTCATGACCAACTCTGCACTGTGCGCTAGGGGTGCGGTTCCATCAACAATCAGTGAGGAAAACGTGCTGAGCAGGCCGACAAAAGCCAACTGCAGCGTTGCCAGCGGCAGGGCCGGATAACGCGGTGCATATACACCGGTATATGCGACCTGCAGGGCAAAGGCGATGGCACAGAGCAGGATCAGAGCGTCGCCTTTATTGAGCGAGAGGGCGGAGCCGGTGAAGGTGAGCAGATACAGTCCTGCTACGGCAAGTCCCGCGCTGAACCAGGTATACCTGGAGATGGAATGCTTCAGCAGCGCCAGGGACAGGAAGGGGACGATCACAACCGAGAGGCCGGTGATGAACCCTGTGTTGGAAGTAGTCGTGTACAGCAGCCCCATCGTCTGGAAGCCATAGCCCATAAACAGAAAAAGGCCCAGCAGCAGGGAGTGTCCCACCATGCGCCAGCTTAGCATTCTCCATTCATGGCGGTAAAAAACAGCCGTGATCAGTGCCAGCAGCAGGGCAGCTCCTGTGAAGCGGATACTGTTGAAGGCAAGCGGCGGCAGCACTCTGACGGCATGCTGAACAATCAGAAATGTGCATCCCCACATCATTGCTACCAGGAGCAGACTGAGATCGGCTATTTGGGAGCGATTCACCGTGGTCATCCTTTCATGAAATACAGAAAACGTATCAAGTTGTCCAAATTGTATCCTAAAACCAGGGGAAGGACAAGCCAAAACTACGCCGGAGCCAAGCCGGTAACAGAATTCTTAATCCTATATAAATGTTCTGGCTGGACAAAAAAACGCGCTCTTGGTATACTTCGGTAACCGCACATTTGTTCTTGTTTCGACATCCTAGAAAGGGGCGGTTTCCAAGATGATGGGCAAATCCCATTTAGTAATCAGCACCGGGGTTACGCTCTCTGTGATGAATCTGCTCGGTTATGAAATCACGATATCGGCGGTTGCCGTGGCGGCGGTCAGCGCATTGCTGCCCGATATTGATGAGCCGAACTCGCTGCTGGTCCGCAAGGCTGTCCCCGAATCTCTGCTGCGGCTTCTGCAGGTGGCCTTGATTGGGGCGGCGGTCTATCTTTATTTCGCAGGTATTGCCAGTCCTCCGTGGAATATCGCCCTGGCTCTGCTGGTCGGCAGTGTGTCATTTCTGCCGGGCCGCAGGCTGCGGCATCTGTTCATGCTGCTGATCGCCCTGGCACTGTTCGCGTTCGCAGAAGATTACGATCCCTGGAACTACATTGCTGCCTGCCTGCTGGTGGTATCCTCGGTTGTCCCGCACCGGGGAATCACGCATACACTGTACGCGGTTGCCGGCTGGGGAGCGCTGCTCTACTTCGCGTCCCTCGGCATGAATGACGGCGGCAGCCTGTGGATCGCCGGAGGCATGTCGTACCTGCTTCATCTGCTGGCCGACTCGCTGACCCAGCGCGGAATTACCCCGCTGCCGCCGCTGCCCTTCAAGCTGAGGCTGAAGCTGATGAGCACCGGTACGAAGAAGGGTAGTAAGGTGGAGCATGTGTGCATTGTGCTCACACTGGCCCTGGCTGTTTATGTGTTTGTGATTACCCCATGAGGAAGAAGCGCCAAAAAAGAAGCCCTGCTACTAACTGCGCAAGCTGCGCGGAAGGTAGCGGGGCTTTATTTAATATAAGTATTCGGAAAGCCGCTTCTTCTTATATACACTCCGGTTGGACTGCTTAGCCTATTCTTCCAGGAAAATAAGCCCGATGAAGTCCTCCGGCTCGATCCGCCCGAAATAATGCTTCAGGTCAAGCCCGGACAGGGCCTCTCTGACCTCGGCATTCTCATAACGTTTGCCGCGCAGCGCGTTCTCCACATCAGCCACATCGCCGACGCCGAAGAAGTCACCGTAGATTTTGATATCTTTAATGTAGGAATCTTCAATGTCCATACGGATATCGACGAGTCCTGCCGGGAATTTGCGGGTGTGCTTTACATTGCTTTTCGGCGACAGGCCGTAGTTCCAGTCCCAGTTCTGGTAGTGTTCCTTGGAGATTTCGTTGATCCGTACCCAGTCATCCATAGTCAGCTTGTACTGCGGAACCTCGGAAGGCTCCATGCCGAAAATGGAACGCAGCAGCCCGTCGCGGAATTCCTCAATGGTCATGTCCGTGCCAAGCAGCTCTTTGATGTTGGCTACGCGGCTGCGCACAGATTTGGTGCTCTTGGATTTGAATTTCTCCGGATTGACGTTCAGGGATGCCTGCACATCGTCAAGGTTCAGGTCAAACATCAGGGTGCCGTGGCTGAACATGCGTCCGCGCGTGGAGAACTGGGCGTTGCCGGAGATTTTGCGCTCACCGACCTGGAGGTCGTTGCGGCCGCTCAGCTCGGCATTGACACCCATGGACTGCAGATAGTCTATGACTGGCTGGGTGAATTTCAGGAAGTTATGGAATGACTGGCCGTCGTCTTTGGTAATGAAGCTGAAGTTGAGATTGCCAAGATCATGATAGACAGCCCCGCCGCCGGACAGCCGGCGTACGACCTGGATGTTGTTGTCTTTTACATACTCCTGGTTAATCTCTTCGATTGTATTCTGGTGCTTGCCGATGATAATGGACGGGCTGTTGATATAAAAGAGCAGGTAGCTGTCGTCCATCGGCAGATTCTTAAGCGCAAATTCTTCGATCGCCAGATTAATTGATGCGTCTGTGATTCCTGTGTTATCAATAAAAAGCATAGTGTATTCCTCCGCCTGTGCATGGTTAAGTACTGCATTTATTCTAAACTATCTAAGCTGAATTTGAAAATAAACATGCAGGGAAAAGTGGCGGAGGGGAATTTGGGACCTGGAAGCATTGACGTACTTCTGCGATAGAGGCAATAATTGGGTCAATGAACTTAAACGCGAGAGAAGATTAAAGGG
>CAKMKL010000110.1 GCA_927443375.1 uncultured Paenibacillus sp.
GCTCCTGCGGCACCTCCAAAGCTCTTGTAATCACAATACACGGAGTATTATCATTACAAATCCCGCGGATCCGGCTTTTACGCTCTTCCTCAGGAAGCATAGAAAAAAACGCCAACTCTGTCTTACCAAGCAGTTGCACACGTTCTTCGGGATAATATTCGAAATAACCGGCCATTTCCAGCCCGGGACGATTCAGGTCATCCACTGTGATCGGTCTTTTTAGACCTTCATGCCCGGAAACCACTTCTAATTGAAAATGCTGTACCAATTCAGATACTTTTACCTTCTTAGCCATGTATGTTCTTCCTTTCGTCACCTGCGGTTTAGTCCGCCTTCCCGCGTCTGGTCAGCAACTCTTCCCATTCCATCCGTAGGTAATTCTCCTGCTATCTTAATTGATAACGTCTATGAATGCAATCTTAATACCTGTTAGTCCATGGCACCGGGATGATGTAAGCAAACAAAAAAGCCGCCCTTTCAGGCGGCTTCTCTAAACGGGAAAGCTGTATATCTTATCCCAGCAAAATGTTCAGTTCAGACTCTTTATCAAAGAGGTGAATTTTGTTCATGTCGATAGCCAATTTAGGCTTGCTGCCTTCACGGGTAGTGGAACGTCCATCTACACGGGCAATTACAGTGTTAGTTCCAAGACCGCTCAAGTAGAGGAGCATTTCATGGCCAAGGTTTTCTGTAACATCAACCAGCGAAGTGAAGATTGTGTTCGGGGAAGCTTCCAGGAATACTGGCTCTTCATGGATATCTTCTGGACGAACGCCCATGATCACTTCTTTACCGATATAACCTTTGCTGCGCAGCAGTGTTGCTTTGCCGCCTGGAACTTCAACATCAAGGTTCTCAGCGCGGAAACGGACAGAACCGTTCACTTCGGACAAAGTACCGTTGATAAAGTTCATTGTAGGGGAACCGATAAATCCGGCTACAAACAGGTTTGTAGGCTCATTATACAGTTCTTCAGGGGAAGCAGCCTGTTGAATGATGCCGTCATACATAACTACGATACGGTCACCCATCGTCATAGCTTCTGTCTGGTCATGCGTTACATAGATACAAGTGGTTTCAAGGCGTTTAACCAGTTTAGTGATTTCTGCGCGCATTTGACCACGAAGTTTAGCATCCAAGTTGGAAAGAGGCTCATCCATCAGGAAGACTTGTGGATCGCGGACGATCGCACGGCCCAAAGCGACACGTTGACGTTGACCACCGGACAGGGCCTTAGGTTTGCGTTCCAGCAAGTGCTCGATATCGAGGATCTTAGCCGCTTCGCGCACTTTCTTATCGATTTCTTCTTTCTTCACTTTACGCAGTTTCAAACCGAATGCCATGTTTTGGTACACGCTCATGTGCGGGTACAGGGCGTAGGATTGGAATACCATCGCAATATCGCGGTCTTTAGGAGCAACGTCATTGACTACACGATCGCCAATGTACATTTTACCTTCGGAGATTTCTTCCAGCCCTGCAATCATACGCAGTGTTGTGGATTTACCGCAACCGGAAGGTCCAACCAATACGAGAAATTCCTTATCTTTAATATCAAGATTGATATCCATTACTGTTGCTTTATCTGAACCCGGGTATTTTTTGAAAATGTGCTCTAAACGTACGCCTGCCATTGTATTTCCCCCTCGAGTTTATTATTAGAATAAAAAATAAATCGCTTTCTTGTACATTTATCTTACCCCAGACCTGCCGTGCTGGCTATTTGTAACGTTCACAAAAAACCTATTTTCTTTTCGTCACTTTATACAATAACATTGCTAATTTCACAATCGCCGCATCACCAAAACTCCGCACATCGGCTCCAGTCTCCTGTTTGATCTTATCAAGCCGGTACAGCAGTGTATTACGGTGGATGTAGAGCTTCTTCGCGGTCTCGCTCACATTACAGTCCATTTCGAAAAAACTCTCCAGTGTAAGCAGCATTTCCTTATCCGCCAGTACAGAAGAATAGTCACCGATCTGTCCAAGCAGCTGTCTGCGCCGTTCATCTGGAATACTGTTTATCAGACGCTCCATATGCAGCTCCCATGGAAGGTGGATATACTCACCGACCTGAAAAATACGGCCGAGCACAATCGTCTCCCGCAGCAATGCGACCGAACCAGTCAAACCTTTTACCGGGATGATGGCAGGTGCCACAGCCAGATGAAAAACACCGACCCACTCGCTGGCAATCAGTTCTTGCAGCCCCATACTGGTTTGAGACAGGAGCTCATCTTCACTTTCTTCCTCATCTTCCTTATCATCCCCGCCGGTGAGCAGGTCCTTACGGGCTAAAATTAACCATTCTTTCTCCTGCAGGGGGATAAGTAAAATATCATTCTCAAAATAATTGCGCAACAACTTCATCAGCGACCGGTAAGTCAGCTGCGGATTATGCACATTCTCACTGACCAGCAGAAAGGGGATCATATCTCCGAATAGGCGTCCCTTCAGCGTCATGTCATCAGGAATTTCAGCATCATTCTTCTCTTGCTCCAGCTGTGAGTTAAGCCAGCCGCTTAGCTGCCGGGCTTCAACCTCGCCTTCTTCTTTTAGTCCGGTAGCCTTAAGGGCAATGGCATAATTGCGCGCCGCATAATTAACCAATTGCAGCTCCAGCCCCGTAAGGCCTTCCATCTCCACCCACACCGCTGTAATCCGGCCTTCATTCTCATATAAAGGGACCCATAGATAACCATCATGCGTAACAGGCTGTTCCTGCTCTTCTGTGCCAACACCAAATAGGGAAGCCGAATGCTGCCGTCCGAGTTGTTTGATTCCTGTTCTCTTTCCGGTGAGCTGCTCCAATTTTTGACGCAATGCCTCACTATCCATCGTCACCATTCTCCACCACTTTTGCTCTTTTCGCCTATTTTATCATATTCTGCAACATTATGCGGCCAGGCCTATCTGAATGATAAGTGACACTTAACCCTCCCCGGTAAAATCAGCGCTTTTCCGTACTCAAAGCCGATTTGGATATTGGCAATACAATGGGGTTTATCTTTTTCAGCTCCTTATGCATCCAGATTCCAGCTATCGCCCCTTCACCCATAGCCACCGTAGCTTGCTCCGCATGGACGGCAACGTCGCCGGCTACCCACAAATGCTCCACATTCGTCATTAAGGACCGTCTATTCACCTCTATATGTCTGTTTTTATGAAGCTTGGCCCCCAGCTGTGCGGCAAGCTCGGAATGCACCACATTTCTCCCAAAGGCAATAAACCCGCGCTCTGCCGGAATGTGAGTGCCATCCTGTAAAGCCACTCCTTTAATCATACCGTCATTCTCTTCTACTAAGTGGGTAGCAGCTTGTTCAATATAGATAATCTCCTCTGCCTGAAGGCGTGTGAGATTTTCCTCAGATAGGGGTTCATGCTCATGATTAATGTAAGTCAGATCTCCCGTACGTTCCCTTAAAATAAAAGCCATATTAGCCCCTGCATCACCAGAACCCAGCAGCACCGTCTGACGGCCCTGAATCTCAAAGCCATCACAGTCAGGACAGACATACACGGATTTGCCAAGTGTCGGTACAAGTCCCGGCAGTTCCGGAAAACGATCCATTACCCCTGTAGCCAGCAGCAGGGTTTTACTTTCGTATTGGCAGCCTTGCTCTCCGGTTAAGAGAAAGATCTGTTCATACTTATCCGCTTTAACGACTTTGTCTGAGATGAACTCCACACCAGCCACTTCAGCCTGCCGCCGGCCTCTTGAGCGTATTTCGTCACCCGATATTCCATCCGGCCAGCCCAGGATATTATGATAGGTCCGGCAAAGATTTGATCTCCCGCCCCCCGCATCAATTACCAACACCCGATGTGCAGAGTACCGTCCTAATTGAATCGCCGCCTGAAGTCCGGCAAATCCGCCGCCAACAATAATTGCATCATATATCATAGAAATCACTCATTTCTGCTCAGCATTATAAACTTATAATTAAACGAAGCAAGAAATTTTAAACTTGATGACTACAAATAAGCTCGATTGAGTTCTGAAAACACAAAAAAGTCACCATCCGAAGATGGTGACTTTTTGTTTGGAATGAGCCATGAAGGACTCGAACCTTCGACACCCTGATTAAAAGTCAGGTGCTCTACCAACTGAGCTAATGGCTCGCATTTGGCAGGGGATATAGGATTCGAACCTATGATGACGGAGTCAGAGTCCGTTGCCTTACCACTTGGCGAATCCCCTATGATGGATACTTATAGATTACCCATAATCTCTTCAAATATGAGGAATATTATGGTGGAGGCTGAGGGGTTCGAACCCCCGACCCTCTGCTTGTAAGGCAGATGCTCTCCCAGCTGAGCTAAGCCTCCAT
>CAKMKL010000111.1 GCA_927443375.1 uncultured Paenibacillus sp.
CTCCAGAGAATATTTGGACTTCCGGCCGCTGTTGTCTGCAGATTTCTTGATTTATACCGTTTTATCGGTTGAAATCCGCAGACAAAGGCGGACACTATCGCTCCTACAGTTCCAAAATTCCCTTCCGCCACTTTTCCAAAACGCTTATTTTCAAGTTCAATCTATATAATAATTAATTATATCAAAGGATGTATATGCTTTGGGAAAGCTTATCCCCGGACGACAAGGGATCAGACTGTCGCCTGATCACCCGAAAGGACATTGCGTGGACCCTGCTAACCTGCTTCATCCGCATTCCCTATTTTTACGCTCCAAGAGAGTCCGTCTAAGAGATATGCCGTTATCATTTTGTCGTAAGAAAAAAGCCGCTGCTGCGGCTTTTTTATTGTCCCGCGAAATTATTAGTGCAAAATATTGGTGAATAGGAGTGAGGTTAGCGGGGGATAATCAGGACAAAAGCATGGACAGGAGTGACAGTTGTGGGAAATACAAGAAGTGCAGAAAACAGCGAACGTTCTGCCCTGAAAATTGATTCTTCGCAGCCCCTCAGCCGCTCACTGGATGAGATGATGGCGCTGTTCCGGCGGATTTTCAGAAATGATGGCACACTTAGAATACGAGTAATAGAGAATGCCTGTGACAAGCGTATCCGCTGCGGCATCATTTATGTTGACGGAATGATCGACAGGGATCTGATTCAGAACGGGATTACAAAGCCGGTCATGACCTATGAGTTTACCGAAGAGGATGGAAGCAGCCCTGTTGAGCTTATGGATACGATCCGTACCCGGGTGATCAATATCAGCGACATTATCGCTTCGGAGAAGCTGGATGAACTCATTGGCGCTGTGGTCAGCGGCAAAACGGTCTTTTTCCTGGACGGCTATGCCGGTGCACTGAATATTAATGCTCAGGGCTGGGAGACGCGGGCAATAGAAGAACCAACAACCGATAAAGCGGTCCGGGGGCCAAGGGAGGGATTTAATGAGTCGCTGCTGACCAATCTGACCCTGATCCGCCGCAGAGTGCAGAATTCCGATCTGAAGTTTGTGTTTACCGATATCGGCACGCGGTCGAAAACGCAAACCTGCATCTGTTATATGGAGAGCCTGGCTTCCCCGGATATTCTTAAGGAGCTGCAGGGGCGTCTGTCGCGGGTGGAGATAGACCATCTGCTGGATACCGGGTATCTGGCCGAGTTAATCCGCGACGAACCCTACTCTCCTTTTGAGATGATTGGGAGTACGGAGCGGCCGGATTCGGTTGTCAGCAAAATTATGGAAGGGCGGATTGCCGTGCTGATTGAAGGCAGTCCGTTTGCCTTGACTCTGCCGTATGTATTCGTGGAGAATTTCCAGGCCAGTGAGGATTATTATATCAATTATTCCTTCGCCACGTTTAACCGGCTACTCCGGGTAATCGGTGCTTTTCTGTCGATCAGCATTCCTGCCGTTTATGTCGCGATGGTGACGTACAGTCAGGAGATGGTCCCTACGCTGCTGCTGCTCAGTATAGCGGCTGCACGACTGTCGGTTCCTTTTCCGACTATTGTTGAGGCGTTTCTTATGCTGACCATCTTTGAGATTCTGCGTGAAGCGGGCGCACGGATTCCCAATTCGATCGGCCAGGCGGTCAGCATTGTTGGTGCGCTGGTTCTGGGCCAGGCTGCCGTGGATGCGCGGATTGTCAGTGCACCGATGGTCATTGTTGTCGGCCTGACCGGGATTACAACGCTGCTCAACCCCCGGCTCACCGGGTCGTTGATTATCGTGCGAATTTTGCTGCTGCTGATAGCTTTCTTCTTCGGGATCTACGGATATTTCTTCGGCCTGCTGGGTCTGGTAATTCATCTGATGAGCCTGCGTTCCTTCGGTGTATCTTATATGCTTGGCGTCGGCTCCATACGGCCGCAGGACATCAAGGATACGGCTGTCCGTGCACCCTGGTGGGACATGTATCTGCGTCCGGCGGTCATTGGTGCACGGAACATGAAGCGGAAGCAGCCTAAGAAACAGGTGAAACGATGATGAAGAGCATGTCCAAAATTCTGTCTGCCCTGCTCTCTGCCGCGATGCTGGTCAGCCTGTCCGGTTGCTGGAACTATACGGAGATCGATGATATGTCTATTGTCGCCGGTGTGGCGATTGATAAGAATGAAAAGGAGAACAACCTGCAGCTAACCGTGGAAATGGTCGACACCCAGGGAGAAACGCAGCAGAGTCAGGCCAGCTTCAAAATGATCAGCCTCACCGGTAATACGATGTTTGATATAGTCCGCAATATGATCTCCCTGGTAGGCAAAAAACTGTTCTGGAGCCATGCCAAAGTCATTATCCTCGGTGAGGAGGTGGCCCGTGACGGTCTGATCAAAGTGATTGACTGGTACAGCAGGGATACGGAGACCCGGGCAGATGTATTTCTGTTTGTGTCAAGTGAAAAAAATGCACGCTCGATACTGGATCTGAACAGCGTTACAAAAACGATCATTTCCTATGAATTGGCTCAGATGATGAAGGATGAGACCTTTATCAGCACTGCGCCGGTTGTGGAGATATGGGATTTCATCGACAAGGTAGAAACATCAGGGAACGAGGCGGTAGCGCCTCTGATTTACATTAATGAAGAGAATGACCAAAAGAGTGAGCGTGTAAACGGAACTGCCGTATTTGTAAAGGATCGGATGGTCGGTAAACTGGATGGAGAGGAAACCAAATACACTCTTTTTGCCAAAAACAAAATCAAAGGAGGTGTCCTTAAAGTGGAAAACGCGCAAGGGATTCCTACCTACTCCTTGGAGATTTTATCGAACCGGACGAAGGTCAGACCCAAATGGGTGGACGGCAGAATTGAACTGCAGATCCATACGGTTACACATACAGGCCTGGACGAGGCGATGAGCTCTAAGGGTCTTGCCGGTGAAGAAAGTATTCAGATTATTGAGAAGCGGGCAAGTGAGGCATTGCAGCAAAATATTCTCTCCGTCATCCGTAAGGTGCAGCGGGACTATCATGCTGATATTTTTGGCTTTGGCGAAGTCATACATGAAGAGATGCCAAAAACCTGGCCCAAACTTAAAGAGGACTGGTCCGGGGAATTCACCGATCTGGCCGTGACGGTCCGTTCAGATATCATCATTCAGAGCACAGCCAAGTCTTCCAGAACGATTAAGATAGGAAAGTGATGAAATTGCCCATTTACATAGTGCTTATTTATGCTGTTGTCGTAATGCTTGATCCGTATGGATTGCTGAAACGGGGAAATATGCGGGATTTCTATATATGCTCTGCTCTATGCCTGGTTTCCTTTTCCCTGGCCTTTGCGTTATCGATGCACTGGGAGATTCCAAGTCCCTCACCGTTGATTGTTCATATAGTTCAGATGTTATTCTAGTGCAGGTCTGAGAGGAGCGTGCGGGCGTGGGCAAAGAGATTATACCAGCTGGCCAGTCGATCAGCATAGTCATTCTGTTCATTATTGGCAGTTCCCTGTTTATGGGGGCATCCGGACAATCGGGCAACAGCAACTGGATCGCTCTGATCATTGCTATGACACTGACTGTCCCTCTTTTGCTTATCTATGCGAGACTGCATGTACTGTTCCCAGGAAAGGATCTCTACGATATGCTGATCTCCGTGTTCGGGGCATACTTCGGCCGCGCACTCTCTTGCCTTTATATATGGTATGCCTTGCATTTGGGGGCACTGGTGCTGCGGAATTTCGGGGAATTCAGCAAAACGGTCGCTTTGACGTCTACGCCAATGATCGCGCCGATGTTAATTATCGGTCTGCTTTGTGTTTGGGTGGTAAATGCGGGCATGGAGGTGCTTGGACGAAGCGCCAAATTTCTGGTGCTGTTCACCCTGGCAGTTATTATTGTTGTGCAGCTGCTCGTCGTTCCCAAATATGAAATTCATCATTTGAAGCCGCTTTTGGACAGCGGATGGGGAACTGTCTTTGCAACTGCCGGGGGTTCGTTTACCTTTCCGTTTGCCGAGATTGTGGTTTTTCTTGGTGCGTTCACGGTTCTTCCCAAGAAAGGTTCAGCAGCCCGGGTCTTGCTCAGCGGCGTACTCGTTGCGGGGACCATTATTACGGGGATCTCTGTACGTAATTTGCTCGTGCTGGGTCCTGATATTTTATCTTCTCTGTATTTTCCTTCCTATGTTGCGGTCAGCCGAATCAATGTAGGTGATTTCCTGACCCGGATTGAAGGTTCTGCGGCCATTGTATTTGTAACGGCGCTGTTCGTCAAAGTGAGTCTCTGCCTGTATGTATCCTGCAACGGGATAGCGAAAGTATTCATGCTGAAGAGCTATCGTTCCGTGGTGCTGCAGATGGGGCTGATTATGGTCTATCTCTCCGATTTCATCTATATCGACATTATGCAAATGCAGTATTTTGCCTACCATATCTATAAAATTTACGCCCTCCCATTTCAAGTGTTCATTCCGCTGACGTTGTGGGCTACGGCTGAGATTAAGGCCAGAAGGTTCAGAAGTAAGGCGGAGGCCCCGCAGCAATAACTGGACGTAAGAAGAATCACAACTTCCTGGACATTACTTACAGGGAGTTTTTTTGACATTTCCAACCTTTGCCGAAGATCGTTATAATGGTTAACATAGCAGATGCCTTCGCAGGCTGTTTGCAGCATGAACGTTGGAGAGGAGGTAGCCTAGTGAGCGTTTCCAGTATCATGATGTCCTCCCACTGGGGCAGAGAGGTCCGACATAAGTATCTTGTTCAGGAATCCAAGGTGCTGGCTGTTGTCTTTCCGGGGCAGAATTATTCCGCCGAGCGCTCCCTGCTCGATTACGCCGGCAAAGTAGCAGCGGAATACGGCTGTGATCTTCTGATCCTGGAGTATGGTTATCAGAGTGCACGGGCGGGATTCAAACGGGAAGAGCTGGATATTGTCGTAGAGGAATGCAAGGCGGCGCTTGCCGCAGTTCCGGAGTATGAGCAGCTGCTGTTCATCAGTAAAAGCATGGGGACGGTTATTGCCGGTCGGCTGGCAGCTGAGATGGGCGTGCAGCAGAAGACTTCACATCTGTATTTGACCCCGATCACCGAGACTCTTCCATGGATCCAGCAGAGCCGGGGCAGTGTCATCTATGGCGGCAGTGATCCGATGTTCAGCGGACAGTATGCTGCAGAGATCAGCGGACTGCATAATATCAGGGTGTACCGGATTGACGATGCCAATCACGCATTGGAAGTGGGCAGTGTGAATGAGTCGCTGGCGGTCCTGCTGGTGATTATTAATTTTTATCATGAGTTTTTTCGTGATGCACTCCAGGGTTGAATGAACCGAGGGGAAAAATATAAGTTACTAGGAGTGGATCAGATGGTATTGGAAGCAGCCATGCTGCAGGTAAAGCCGGGGCTTACCGCAGCGTTTGAAGCCAGTTTTAAGGAAGCGTCTCCGCTGATCGCCTCGATGGATGGCTATCTGGGACATGAACTCCAGCACTGTCTGGAGGATGACCACAAATATCTGCTGCTAGTAAAGTGGCGTACCCTTGAGGATCATACGGTAGGCTTCAGAGGATCAGCACAATATCAGGAATGGAAGGCCTTGCTGCACTCCTACTACAGCCCATTCCCGGTGGTAGAGCATTTCACCAGTATCAATCTGGACTAAACGGGAGGAAGGTTATGCAGGGGAACCGAATTGGAGTTGGACGGACAGCAGAGGTATGGGAACATGGAGATGGCACCATTTTGAAGCTTTATCTGGAGGACTTTCCCGCTGCGGCTGTGGAACAGGAATTCAGGGTTAGTACATATGTCCATGCCCAGGGTATCTGTACTCCCCGGCCGCTTGAGCTGATCGAATCAGAGGGGAGAAGCGGAATCGTATTTCAGCAGATTCGTGGCCGTTCCATGCTGAGCATGATTAGCGAGAAGCCTTGGAAGTTGGCTGAATATTCTAAGAAACTAGCTGCTCTGCATTACAATTTGCATCAATTGGAGGGCAATCCGGAACTTGGACTGTTTAAGGAGCAGCTGCGAAAACATATCATTTCCGCACCCATGCTCACGATGGAGGAGAAGTCGGCAATTCTGGAGCAGCTGGAGAAGCTGCCGGAGGGCAGCAGACTGTGTCATGGCGACTTCCATCCCGATAATGTGCTGCTGGATAAGGAAGCGTGGATTATCGACTGGATGACCGGTATAACGGGGAATCCTGCGGCAGATACGGCACGGTCGGTGCTGATGTTAAGTATAGGGGCAATGCCTCCGGGAACCTCTCTGTTTACCAGAGTGGTCACAGGCTTTATCAGGCAGAGGCTTACTAAAGGCTATATCCGGGAGTATCTCAGCCTATCGGGGGGAAGCTATGCCGAAATCAATGCCTGGATACTGCCGGTAGCCGCAGCCCGCTTAATCGAAGGCGTTCCGGTAGCAGAGAAGGAGCAGCTTGCCAGGGAAGTCCGCAAACGCCTGAGATCTGTCCGCAAGTCCTAAACTGTCCGGGAAAGAGGTGCATCATGTCCACATATATTGCGCTGCTGCGCGGCATTAATGTCGGAGGCCATAAAATTATTAAAATGCAGGAGCTAAAGGCGATGTTTGAATCGCTCGGGTGTGGGAATGTCCGCACCTATATCCAGAGTGGTAACGTTGTGTTCGAGAGTGGAGAACCCTCAGAGGAAGGCCTGGTCCCGATAATTGAAAAGCGGATCAGGGAGACCTTCGGCTTTGAGGTGCCTGTAATCCTTCGTACTGCGGAAGAGCTGGAGTCAGCTATTCAGGCTAACCCTTTTCAGCTGGAGGCGGAGGAGGATTACAAGCGGCTGTATGTTTCATTTCTCGATCAGGCGCCGGCTGCAGGCTCTCTGGAGAAGCTTGTTCCCTACGGGGACGGAGCTGATAAGCTGCGGGTAGTCGGTAAGGAATTGTACATATTGTATGAGGTAAGCGTGAGCCAATCGCCGCTGTTTAAGGTTTCCCTGGACAAGCTGCTCGGTGTGCAGCTCACCGCCCGTAACTGGAACACGGTGAACAAGCTGGCTGCACTTTGCCGGAAAGCCTAAGTCTTAAGGAAATGGGCACACTGTAAAGGCCGCTCTTCAAGCATCACAGGTCATAGCATCTAGTACAGGCCCCGCCATGCGGGGCTTTTTTGCGAGCGGTTGTCCTGGTGGCTGTAAGGATTCAGTGAACTACCTTCTCCGGGATTCCTCAGATTTGAGCATTCAGCTAACATTCAGCTTGATTTCATTATCCGTTAAGGTAAGGGTGCCATAATACACCTAGGCAAAGATTGACGCTGGGGATAGAGCACTGCCGGATTAAAGGATAATTGAACGATGGGAGTGGGGGACAATGAGTTTCATTAAAAAGCTGGGTTCTGATGCAGTATTGCTGATCATACTGCTGCTCGCTGCATTTTTATACGGCTACGGAATCTGGAATGACCACTATGTAAATACGTACTATACAACAGCGGTGGGGAGCATGATGCAGAGCTTCCATAATTTCTTCTTCGCCTCACTGGATTCTGCCGGTTCGGTAACGGTAGATAAACCGCCGGTGACGTTCTGGATTCAGACGCTGAGCGCCATGATCTTCGGTCTGCACGGCTGGAGCGTGATTCTGCCGCAGGCCCTCGGCGGCGTGGGTTCGGTGTTGATTGTATATCTGCTGGTAAAGCCCGGCTTTGGCAGAACTGCAGCACGCCTGGCCGCACTGGCAATGGCTTCTACACCCGTAGCTGCGGCAGTCAGCCGTACGAACAATATCGATGCCATGCTGGTGTTTACGCTTTTGCTGGCCGCATGGTTTTTATTCAAGGGAACTAAACAGCATACAATCGGCAGTCTTCTCATTGCCTTCGGGCTGATCGGGGTCGCCTTTAATGAGAAGATGCTGCAGGCATATATGGTTGTACCGGCTTTTTATCTGTTCTATATTCTAGCGGCAAAAGTGAATTGGAAGAAGAAAACCGGTGTACTGGCAGCCTGCACCGCTGTGCTGCTGGTGATCTCACTCTCCTGGGCGGTCATCGTTGACTCCATCCCGGCAAGCAAGCGGCCCTACATGGGGAGCAGCGGCACCAACTCTGTGCTTAATCTGGCATTCGGCTACAACGGGGTATCCCGGTTGACGGGTGACCGCAGCACTGGCAGCAGCGGGGGAGGAATGCCCGGATTTGGCGGGGGCAATTTCGGGAATGAAGGGCAGATGCCGGGAATGAATGGCGGAATGCCGGGCATGAACGGAGAGAGGCCTGTGATGGGCGGAACAGGGAGACCGGCGGGCGATAACGGCGGAATGCCTGGACAAGGTGCGGGAGGCAGAGCGGACGGAGAAGGACGGCAGTTCGGCGATACTGATGGCGCCCAAGGCCGCGGCATTATGGACGGTGGGATGAACGGCGGCATGAACGGCGGCATGAACGGTGGCGGGATGTTCAATACGGGCACAGCCGGGCCGCTTAGGCTGTTCCAGCCGGCATTGTCCGGGCAGGCCAGCTGGCTGCTGCCCTTTGTATTATTCGGCGTAATTGGGATCTTTGCCGGCTTGCGCCGGAAGAACTTCACCATGAAGCATAAAGAAGCTTTGTTCTGGCTCGCCTGGCTGGTACCGGCTATGGGATTCTTCAGCATCGCCGGATTCTTCCATCAGTATTATCTGATTATGATGGCTCCGCCGGTTGCGGCGTTAGCCGGTGCGGGCTGGTCACAGCTCTGGAACTATTATAAGGAACGTTCAAGCTGGCTCTCCTGGCTGCTGCCTGTGGCCGTGCTGGTTGCAGCAGCCTTCCAGTGGTACATTATTCATCCTTATGACGATACGATTGGCAGCGGATGGTCGGCGGGGGTTCTTGCGGCAGGAATTGCTGCGGCGCTTCTTCTGATTATCGTTAGAATCATTAAGGGCCAAGAGAAGAGAGTCTTTGCCCATGCAGCAGCGGTAATGGGGCTGCTGGTGCTTATGATCGGGCCGCTCTACTGGGCGTTTACGCCGATCACCTACGGGCTGAACAGCATGACTCCGGCAGCCGGACCCGACAGCAGCGAAAGCGGCGGCTTCGGAGGCGGGAGCAGAAACAACCCTACCGGAGTGAATGAGAATCTGCTGGCTTACCTGAAGGAGCATAACACCGGTGAACAATATCTGTTCGCAGCAATGGATTACGGAACAGCAGGTCCATACATCATTGACGAGGGCGAGCAGGTAGTCATTCTGAACGGGTTCAACAACTCGGATGTACCTTATACGACTGATACCCTGAAGGCACTCGTTGAGAGCGGCAAAGTGAAGTATTTCCTCGTTACCAGCGGCGGTATGGGTGGCGGACGGGGCGGCGGCAACTCTGAAATTACCAGCTGGATCACCGGGAACGGTACAGCGGTACCGTCAGCGGATTGGCAGGGAGCTAAAACAGGCGTGAATGGCGGAACGTTGTATGAGATTACACTTAACTGATGGATGAGCCTGAATACGAAGCGGTTATGACAAAAATTTTTAGGAGGAGCTGCTCATGAGTACCAACGTGCGCTATTCCGTAATAATACCGATGTTTAATGAAGAGGCAGTGATTCAGGAGACCTACCGGCGGATCAAGAAAGTGATGGGAACGATAGGAGAATCTTATGAATTACTCTTTGTTAATGACGGCAGCACAGACAACTGTGCACAAATGGTGGAGGAATACAGCTACTGGGATGAGAGCGTGAAGCTAATTGATCTGTCCCGCAACTTCGGGCATCAAATCGCGATTACGGCCGGCATGGACTATTCTCTGGGCGATGCGGTGATCATTATCGATGCCGATCTGCAGGATCCGCCCGAACTGATTCTGAAGATGATTGAGGAATGGAAAAAGGGGTACGAGGTCGTATACGCCAAACGCATCAAACGCAACGGGGAGTCACTGTTCAAAAAATGGACGGCCAGCGTCTTCTACCGGATACTCCGGTATTCTACTGATATTTCCATTCCTGTCGATACCGGTGATTTCCGGCTGATTGACCGCAAGGTCTGCGATGAGCTCAAACGCCTACCGGAGAAAAACCGGTTTGTACGCGGCCTGGTCAGCTGGGTAGGATTTCGCCAGAAGGCAATCGAATATGAGCGTGACGAACGGCTGGCCGGAGAGACCAAATACCCGCTCAAGCGCATGATCAAGCTGTCCCTGGACGGTATCACCTCTTTCTCGTATAAACCGCTGAAGCTTGCGGGTTACCTGGGAGGTCTGCTGTCAGCCGGAGGTTTTCTATACCTTATGTATGTGCTCTACCTGGCGCTCTTTACGGACGCGGCCGTTAAGGGCTGGGCGTCGATGATCGGTATTACTTTAACCTTCAACGGGTTCGTCCTGATCATGCTGGGCATCCTGGGTGAATATGTAGGCCGGATCTATGACGAGACCAAAGGCCGTCCGCTGTATATTGTGCAGGAGTTTTATGGAGGCAGGGTGCAAAAAACCGTGCCGGAGCCAAGGGTGGCCCAGCTTAACAAATAATGGGGGAGGAGAACTGCTTAGGTGAATACGGGACAGGCCAGACATAACCGAAAAGACTATTCTGAAGGACTGGCTTAACTATAGTGGGAAAACCTCCCTCAAATTCTTTCGGTTTCGTCTAACAAACTAGTTTAGGTGGAATTCCTCCTTCTAATTTCCCCGGAAACGCTGGTTTTACTCATAATGTGAGGAATTAGATGGAGAGAATCCCGTTATAGACAGACTCCGTTTCGCCTGCAGGAATTTATGTGGAGCAAATCCCTCTACTGCACCTCCGTCCCGTCAAAGCAACTGTTGTTCATGCTGTCCCCACCCTATGAAGGGGGAGGCCCGAGCATATGTGGAATACCTTCCCTCAGGGTACAAAGGAGGCCAGCCGGTAATTCCCGGCTGGCCTCTTACTGCGCAAACAGCTGCAAACGCAATGAATTATGCCTTCAGCAAATCGTGATCCACATATCGGGCGCCGTTCAGCTCGCTGATAATGTTAATGGCCACCTTTGCGCCATCACCGGCAGTGATAATCGCATGTACACTGACTCCGGCCACGGTTCCCGCTGCCCAAATGCCCTCGATATTGGTTTTACCTTCCGCGTTCACGGCAACCACAGTTTTGATTCTTGGCTCCGTGCCGTCTTTGGTCTCCACGCCCGCCTTAGCGGCGAGATCTGTCAGTACGCCTGTAGCCAGGATCACATGCTTCGCTTCATAGGTAGCGCCGCTTTCGCTCTCAATGACTATGCCTTCGCTGCCGGCAGTGAGATTCACGGCCTGATCGTTCACAAGCTCCGCTCCGAATTTGACGGCTTGCTTATGTCCGGTTTCTACGAGGTCTGGGCCGCCGATTTCAGAGATTCCGTAGAAGTTCTCATACCAGCCTCTGCGGGTCATGCCCTTGTCATTATCGATCAACAACGTTTTTTTGCCTGCCTTGGCGGCGAAAAGGGCGGCACTTGCACCGGCAGGACCGGCTCCGATAATTGCAATTTCATACATGGATTGCGACCTCCTAAAAGTTTTGTGAGCGCAGCTTCCTGACTAATCTTCGTATAAAACTCGCTTCGAAAGCACACGCTTAAGTTTTGTGAGCGCAGCTTCCGCTTATTATTATAACGTTGATTACAGCTTATTAGCTACTAATCGAAAAGACACGGTAAGGTAATAATGAAGCTTGTGCCTTCACCCGGTGTGCTCTCAACGCTGATTGTTCCATTATGCGCCTCGACAATCGATTTGGTAATCGACAAGCCTAGGCCAGATCCGCCGTATTTCCGTGTGCGCGACGAATCGCTGCGGTAGAACCGCTCAAAAACATGGGGGATATGCTCGGCTGAGATGCCGCTTCCGTTATCACGAACGGCAAGTTTCGCTTCCGAATTCCGGGCGTGCAGCGAAATATGGATACTGCCTTTTTCGGCATCCGTATGCTGCACGGCATTATGGAATAGATTAAGTATGACTTGTTTGATTTTGTCGGAGTCAACCATTCCGTTGATCCTGTATGAAAGATCAAAAGTAACCTTACGGTTGCCGGCAAGCACCAGCAGCTGCGGCTTCATTTCGTCGATGACTTCGCCCAGCGGCAGTTGTCTGACCCTGAGCTGTGGGGCTCCATCCATTCGGGCCAGCAGCAGGAGATCCTCAACCAGCTTGTTGATCCGCTTCGATTCCCCGTGCATGCTCTTCAGCGCATTGTAGAGCTGCTCTTTGTTATCGGCAGCTCCGCGCAGCAGCACCTCCAGGAAGCCGTGAATCGAGGTGAGCGGTGTCCGCAGCTCGTGGGAGGCATCTGCGGCGAACCTCCGCATCTGTTCTTTGGCTTCACGCTCATTATGAAAGGAGATTTCCAGCCGCTCCAGCATCCCGTTAAAGGATTGGGAAAGCTTGTCGATTTCCGTTTGTCCCTGGTCAACAGGAAAGCGGACGTCCAGATTACCGGCATCGATACGCTGTGCCGCCTCGCCCATATTGGATAAAGGCACCAAAGTTTTGCGCAGCGCAGGCAAATAGAGGAATAAGCCGGCTAGCAAAGCTACTACCGACAAGGCGGCAAATATTAGCAGCTGCTGCAGGATTACATCCTTCAGCGGTCCTGTCTCCACACTCATTTGCAGCAGGATTTTATTTCCGCCGGGTCTTCCCAGATCCATGAAGACAGCCAGATGCTGGCTGCCGTCCGCGGCGGTGATCAGCTTGTATTTTCCGTTTGCCTTAACCGTACTATGGCTCAATAGCTCATCGTATTCCTCATTGCCCAGCCGCGGGGCAGCAGACTCGGACAGGGTGTCCTGCTGCAGATCCTTAAACGTGCCGTCGGAGCTGTATACAGCGATTGTGGTATGAGCGTCAAGCAGCAGCGGGCGTCCGTTCTGTCCCGTCCGCTGATTTCCCGGATTTACGCCCGGCAGTCCGCCGATATTGCCTCCCCCGTTCTCTCCCGGAATGAGCGAGCCTTGGCTGCTGCCATCCAGGCCGTTCTGCCCGGAGTTATTGATGCGTCCGGGGCTGGTGTCTGTTCTGCTGTCGGACGTACTGCCGGAGGCGGAGGTGCCGGCGTTTGGCGGACTATTCTGCTGTCCTGCGCTATTCAAATTCTCAGGATATATTCCCGCATTCCGGGAATATAGCGTATAAAAAAAATCACGCGGCACGGAATGCAGCTGGGTTTCCATGGACTCAGCCCTGTTGCTGTAAATGAAATTACGCATCAGCACATATTGCAGTACTCCGATGAGCAGGAGGAGTACGGACAGAATAAGCAGTGAAGTGGCAAGCAGCTGCTTACGCAGGGAGCGTGGTGCGGCATGTCTGCGGAAGAGGCCAGACAGGCGGGCAATCATAGCAGGTCCACCCGGTATCCTGCACCGCGCAGCGTGCGGATGATCCGGTGCTCCTTGTCGCCGAGCTTCTCACGGAGGGAACGGATATAGACCTCGACGATGTTTTCCTCGCCTCCAAAATCATAGCCCCATACCTTGTCCAGAATCATCGGCTTGCTCAGCACGAGGCCATGGTTAATGACCAGATATTGCAGCAGCTCATATTCGGTAGGGGAGAGTTCCAGGACCTCGTCCTTGTGGCGGATTTCTTTACGTCTGCCGTCAATCCGGAACGGACCGCAGCGGACTTCCCCGAGCAGTCCGGGAAACTGATTCCGCAGCCGGGCCTGTATCCGCGCCAGCAGCTCATCGAAGCTGAACGGTTTAACCATGTAATCGTCGGCGCCGATGGACAGGCCTTTGACACGGTCATCCACTTCGTCTTTGGCCGTGAGCATAATTACGGCAATCTCCGTTTCTTCTGACCGGAGGTAGCGGCAGACCTCGAATCCGTCCATACCCGGCATCATCACATCCAGGATCGCCACATGAGGCTTGAAATCGGCAGCAATAGCGATTGCGCTCACCCCGTCTGGGGCGGTTTTTACTTCAAAGCCTTCGTTGATTAATCCCAGTTCCAGGAACTGGAGTATATGAGGCTCGTCATCAACGAGCAAGAGTCGTACACCTTGGGCAGCTTTCATCATAAGTTCCTCCATTTACAGTAAGCGGTAGCTACATTATTGCACATCAGGTTGAAAGTTTGCTGAAGAACTCTTTAACACCAAAGATTAGAAAATGTCGTTCATGGTTAATCATTATGGTTAAATCTATTTATACGGAATATGAATGTCAATATTAAGGAAATTAGGTTGGAAATTTAACTTTTTGAGCTTGTAATAAAGGGTTTTGACGGCGGGCCTAGAACAATTTACAATAAGGATACTACCCGGATTTTTTAAGACTTTTTAACCAGTCCGGCAGCTTGTTCCGAATCCTTTTGTTTCCCCCCGTTTCTTAATCTTATCAAATTTCCTATCAAACTCATTTCTTTCATTTGACTTCTTTCTGGTTCACTTCTTTCTGGAATTCCGCGTTTGAGTCTGATCTGCAACATATGATTTATTCAATTTAATTGATTACATGCTTCAATACCCATATGTCAAGGAGGCTCTTCCATGAAGAAAAAAGAAATGGTAGCCATGCTATTGGCGGGAGGCCAAGGGAAAAGGTTAAAGGGATTGACGAAATCTCTCGCCAAACCTGCTGTGTATTTTGGAGGAACCTATCGGATTATCGATTTCCCGCTCAGCAATTGCTCCAACTCGGGTATTGATACGGTTGGCGTGCTGACGCAATATGAGCCGCTTGTTCTCCACTCATACATCGGGGTAGGCAGCGACTGGGATTTAAACCGTAAAGATGGCGGTGTATTCGTCCTGCCGCCGCATGAACGGGAGAACGGAAGCAGCTGGTACCGGGGAACGGCGGATGCAATTTACCGTAATCTCAAATTTGTAGACCAGTTTGACCCGGAGCATGTGCTTATCCTGTCCGGGGATCATATTTACAAAATGGACTATAACGCAATGCTGCAATACCACAAAGCAAGAAACGCCGACTGCACCATTTCGGTCATTGACGTTTCGCTGGAGGAAGCAAGCCGCTTCGGGATCCTAAATACGGATGAAGACCTCAAAATTTACGAATTTGATGAAAAGCCCGCCAAGCCGAAGAGCACACTGGCTTCCATGGGTGTATATATTTTTAAATGGGATGTTCTGCGCAAGCATCTGCTGGAGGACGGCGAGAAGGCAAGCTCCTCGCATGACTTCGGTAAAGACATCATTCCTCTTATGCTGGAGGACGGCAACTCCCTGTTCGCTTATCCATATGTAGGCTACTGGAGGGATGTTGGTACCGTCACCAGCCTGTGGGAAGCTAATATGGACCTGCTGAGCGACCATCCTCAGCTGAACCTGAATGATCCGAATTGGCGGATTTTTACCCGTAACCCGAATCAGGCAGCGCAATATGTGGCACCTGAAGCGAAGGTATCGAGCTGTATTATTAATGAAGGGTGCATTGTGCACGGAGAGGTTAAGCATTCGGTGCTGTTTTACGGGGTGGAAGTGGGCGAAGGCAGTGTCATTACCGACTCCGTTATTATGCCCAAAGTGAAAATCGGCAAGAATGTAAGAATTCATAAAGCCATCATTAGTGAAAATACGGTCATCGATGATTATATGGAGATCGGTATCGAACGGGAGAATGAGGATGAAATTCTGCTGATCGACAATCGCAGCAAGAAACGGAAATCAGCCGCAGCCAAAACCATATAACCATAAAGGACGGTGACCCGCGATGAAAGAGCTTTTGGGCGTAATCAATCTTGACCATGAACTGGACAAATTGAATGAGTTAACTTATTTCCGCTGCGGCGCGGCCGTACCTTTTGCCAGCCGTTACCGGCTTATCGACTTCGTTCTGTCCAATATGATGCGGGCGGATCTGGAGAGTGTCGGGCTGTTTGTCCGCCGCAAATACCGTTCGCTGATGGACCATCTCGGTGACGGCAAGTCCTGGGATATGAACCGCAAGCACGGGGGGTTGTTCATTCTTCCGCCAGACTGGAATGATCCGACGGATACATCGATCGGAGATCTGCAGCATTACCATAACAACCTGGATTTCTTCAAGCGGGCCTCAGCCAAATATATTGTATTCTCCGGCAGCCAGCATATTAACACCGTTGATCTGCAGGATGTTTTCCAGTACCACTTGGAAAAGGGAGCCGATGTCACCCTTGTCTATAAAGCAATCGACGAGCTTCAGCCGGAGCATGATCCTTGTCTGCGGCTTGAATTGAATGACGATAATCTCGTTACCGAGATTCATCAGGAGAAACATCATCCGAACGTGTATCTGGACATTTTCATCATGGAGAAAAAAGTATTCCTGGAGCAGGTGGAATACTGCATAGCGCACGGGGAGAGCTTCTTTTTCCGCGATGTTATTCAGAAGAACCGGGCTAACTTTAAAATTGCAGGCTATGAATATAAGGGTTACCATGCGGTAATCAATTCACTGGAGAGCTATTATAAGAATAGTCTTGAGCTGCTTAAGCAGGAGAATTACCGTGACCTCTTCTTGAAAAAACCGGTACAGACGAAGATCAAGTATGAAGCGCCTACCCGTTACCTTGACAGCGCGAATGTCAGCAATTCCCTGGTCGCTAACGGCTGTATTATCGGCGGAACGGTAGAGAACAGCGTGATTTTCCGGGGTGTGCAGGTGCGTGAAGGTGCGAGAATTATTAATTCTGTCATTATGCAGAAGTGTATTATTGAAGAGAACGCTGTGATCGAGAATGTCATCATGGATAAAGATGTGCATTTAAGCAAGGAACGGATTCTCGTCGGGGATAGCAAACGGCCGTTTGTCATCGCCAAGAGCAGCAAAATTTAACCCCAGGATCAGCTGGACTGTGCACTATAGCAGTCTGGCTGGTCCTGAGTTTCAATAGAGGCCGGGAATTTCAAACAAATTATGCATCTGACAGGAGGAACCTGCTGTTGTTCAACGACAAAGAAACCTTTAAAAAAGTGTTCCGTGAGACACTCATCGGGAAACTGGGCAAGCCGCTGGAAGAAGCATCGAATGGTGAAGTGTACAATATCATTGGTAATATGATCCGTGAGAATGCGGGGAAGAACTGGGCAGAGACGAATCAGAAATATAAGAATAATCAGGATAAGCAGGTCTACTATTTCTCCATGGAGTTTCTGATCGGCCGGCTGCTCGGGAATAATCTGCTGAATATGGGTGTGCTTGAGGTTGTGCGTGATGGCCTTGCGGAGCTTGGGTTCGATCTGCGGGAGGTGGAGGAGGAAGAATCGGATGCAGGGCTTGGCAATGGCGGCCTTGGCCGGCTGGCTGCCTGCTTCCTGGATTCCCTGGCTTCCCTGCAGTATGCGGGGCATGGCTGCGGCATCCGTTACAAATACGGCTTGTTCGAGCAGAAGATTGTGGACGGTTACCAGGTGGAATTGCCTGACTATTGGCTGCAGAATGATAATGTGTGGGAAGTGCGCCGGGAAGACAAGCAGGTAGAAGTCCGGTTCTGGGGGCACATCGAGACCCGTGAAGAGAACGGCGAATTGGTCTTTGACCACAAGGATTATGAAGCGGTTCGCGCGGTCCCTTATGATGTTCCGATTATTGGTGCTGACCGCAAGCATGTGAATACACTCCGCAACTGGAGCGCGGAGTCGATTACACTGGCTTCCCGGATGTCCGGATCGCTGACGGGCTCGGATTATCATAAGTTTCTGGAATACAAACGTTCGGTGGAATCCATCTCAGAATTCCTGTATCCGGATGATTCGCAGTACGAAGGTAAGCTGCTCCGGCTGAAGCAGCAGTACTTCCTGTGCAGTGCAGGTCTGCAAAGTATACTACGGACATTCAGCAAGACCGGAGCTCCGATTGAATCCTTGCCGGACAAAGTAGCGCTGCATATCAACGATACCCACCCTACCCTGGTTATCCCTGAGCTCATGCGGATTCTGATGGATGTGCACGGTATCGGCTGGGATCAGGCCTGGAGCATGACGACAAGGATGGTGTCTTATACGAACCATACCATTCTGAGCGAAGCGCTTGAGAAATGGCCGATGGGGATGGTTAAGGAACTGCTGCCGCGCATCTTCCTGATCATTGAAGAAATCAATGCCCGGTTCTGCGGCGAACTGATGAGCAAATATCCCGGTGATCAGAACCGGATCAATCAGATGGCGATCATTCATGATGATCAGGTCCGCATGGCCCATCTGGCAATTGTAGCGAGCCACAGTGTCAACGGAGTAGCGGCGCTGCACACCGAGATTCTGCAGAAGCGGGAGATGCGGTTATTCAATGAAATGTACCCGCACCGGTTCAATAACAAGACGAACGGGATTACGCACCGGCGCTGGCTGCTGCATGCCAATCCCGAGCTGGCTGGACTCATCAATGAATCCATCGGTACCCGCTGGATACATCAGCCGCAGGAGATGATTGGGCTGATCAAGTACTGTGAGGATGGGTCTTTCCAGGAGCAGGTGGCTGCGATCAAACGCCGCAACAAGCTGCGCTTGTCTGAATACATTACCAAGAAGCATGGCATCCAGGTGGATCCTGATTCGATCTTTGATGTTCAGGTCAAACGGCTGCATGCCTACAAGCGCCAGCTGCTGAATATTCTGCATATTATGCACTTGTACAATCAGCTTAAGGATAACCCTTCCATGGATATGGTACCGCGCACCTTTATTTTCGGGGCTAAGGCAGCGCCAAGCTATCATTTGGCCAAGCGGATTATTAAGCTGATTAACACTGTCGCTGATGTCGTCAACAAGGATCCGGATATTAAGGGCAAAATCCGTATCTTTTTCCTGGAGAATTATTCGGTATCCCTGGCAGAGAAGATTATCCCTGCTGCCGATGTGAGCGAACAGATCTCTACGGCCAGCAAAGAAGCCTCCGGCACGGGCAACATGAAGTTTATGATGAACGGCGCGCTGACGATCGGCACCATGGACGGGGCGAATGTGGAAATGCATGAAATGGTCGGGGACAACAATATGTTCCTGTTCGGTCTGCGGGCGGAGCAGGTGCTCGATTACTACCAGTTCGGGGGATATCACTCCCGCGATATCTATAATGGCGACGGGCGCGTCAAAGAAGTGCTGGATCAGCTGGTGACACCGGGGCCCATCTGCTGCAATACCCAGGAATTCGATACGCTGTACCAATCACTGGTTGACAATAATGATGAGTTCTTTGTGCTCAAGGATTTTGCCGGCTATGTGGAGACACATGTCAAAATCGATCTTGCGTACCGTAACCAGAAGGAATGGCTGAAGAAGTCAATCATCAATATTGGCCACTCCGGCAAATTCTCCAGTGATAATACGATCAGCCGCTATGCCACTGAAATTTGGAACATTAATCCGGTTAAGTAATGAGGTAACAGATCGTAGCAGAGTAAAGAGGCCGTCACAGACGCAGGTCATTCCTGTATCTGTGACGGCCTTATATTGTTCACGGTGCCTACAGAACCTCGGCAACCATCTCCGCGAACCGTTCCAGAAAGCGCCGTTCCTCATCGTCAAAGCGGTGTTTAAGCGGACTATCTATATCGAGGACGCCAAGCAGCCGGCCCTCTTTCAGGAGGGGAACGACGATTTCGCTGTTCGACGCGGCATCGCAGGCAATGTGTCCGGGAAAGGCATGGACATCGTCTACGACAAGCGTACGGCGTTCCTCCGCCGATGTTCCGCAGACCCCGCGGCCCAGCGGAATGCGAATGCATGCGGGCAGTCCCTGGAAAGGTCCGAGTACAAGCTCCTTACCGTCAAATAAATAGAAACCGGTCCAGTTGGTATCCGGTAGAGAGAATTTGAGCAATGCCGAAGCATTTGCCAGATTGGCAATAGCATTCGGTTCGCCTTCCATCAGCGCCGCAAGCTGTGTCAGCACTGCTTCAAAGCGCTCGCTGCGTGTCCCGTCGTAGGGCATCGCCTGAAACATGAAGCATCACCTTCCTGTACATGGGGTCAGT
>CAKMKL010000112.1 GCA_927443375.1 uncultured Paenibacillus sp.
CGGAGGGCAGAAGCATCTGCTGGCACTGGCCGGAGCGCTGGCCATGGATCCGGACATTCTCGTGATCGACGAGCCGGTGGCCCAGCTTGATCCGCAGCATGCCCGGCAGATCTATGACATTCTGCGCCGGCTGAACGAGCAGCACGGCAAGACGATTGTCGTCATCGAGCACCATGCCGAGTTCATTGCGGAATACTGCCGCACGGTGGTGCTGATGGATGCAGGGAGGCTGCGCTGGCAGAAGCCGGTGCGCGAAGCACTAAGCTCAGTAGAGGAGCTGCTGAGCCTCGGCATCTATCCGCCCGATGTCACCCGGGCGGCCTGGCTGCTGCAGCCGGACCTGCAGGCTGCAGCTGTTTATCCGCTGAGCAGCCAGGAAGGACGGCACTGCTTCTCGCGCCACCAGTCTCCGGAGGATATCCAGGCAACATCGGCGCAGCCACAGATAAATGACTTACAATCGGCTCCCCCTGAGGCGAAGCCGATTGTAGAAATGGAGCATATCCGGCTGTCTTACCGGACGATCCACAAAACGCTCCATCCGGTGCTGAACGGCATCAGCCTGGAGCTGCGCTCCGGGGAGCGTGTGGCACTGATCGGCAATAACGGGGCAGGCAAATCCTCGCTCATGAAACTGATTGCCGGAATTACCGCTCCTACCGGCGGCACGGTGAAAGTCAAGGGAATCACCGTCAACGGTCTGCCGCCGGAACGGCTGGCAGGCATCGCTTCTTACGTGTTCCAGAACCCTGAGGATATGTTTATCGATGATTCGGTACGCGGTGAGATCGCTTATTATCTGAAGGCCAGGCAGTTAAAGGACAGGGATGAAAGAGTGGAGGCGATGCTGGAGGCCTTCCGCCTCCAGGAGCTGGCCGGGCGGGATGCCCGGCTGCTTAGCGGAGGGCAGCAGCGCCGGGTGTCACTGGCGATTGGCGCCGCCGTCCGCCCGGCAGTCATGCTGTTGGATGAGCCGACGGCCAATCTGGACATTTCAACGAAGCAGGAGATGACCCGGGTGCTCCAGGCCCTGCGCGGTCACGTGGAGACGGTTGTCATTGCGACACACGATATGGCGCTGGTGGCCGAATGGGCCAGCCGGATTATCGTGATGAGCGAAGGAAGAATCCTTGCCGACGGCGGCAAGGATGAAATCTTCTCCGACGGGCAGCTGCTGCGGCGTGCCGGGCTGGCTGAAACGCAGCTGATGGAAATGAGCCGGCTGCTGGAGTTGCCGCGGATCTGCTGCAGCCTGGAGGAGTTCGTTGCCCGGTCCGAATGGAGGAAGGAGGAGCTTGTACATGGTGGAAGCCGTCAAACGGGCGCTTAACCGCATATCCGTGGAGCAGATCAAGCTGGAGCTGCTGGGTACAGCCTATAACAGCAGCAGTACTTTTCTGGGCAGGCTTGATCCGCGGATGCTGCTGATCTGGTATTTGTTCTTCGCCGTTACCCCATGGTTTGTGTATAACCGGACCATTCTGCTTGGCATGTTTGTATTTATGGTGGTAACTACCGTACTCTCCCGGGTCAGTCCCTACATTGTGTTTATCCTCTGTCTGGGTCTGGTCAGCCAGATCGGCTGGATGTTTCTATTGTCGCTCTTTTTTGGGGGAGGGGCGGAATCGCTGCTGCCGATGCTGACGCTTACGCTGAAGCTCTCCGTTATTTCACTGGCGAGCATTACCGTCTTCTCCAATCTCGACCCGGAACGGCTGAGCGACGGATTGTCTGCACTGGGTGTCCCGGATGCTTTTGCCTTCAGCCTGTCTTACGGATACCGCATTCTGCCTACCCTGCTGGAGGAATTTCATCAGATCCTGCTTTCGTTCAGGCTCAGAGGCCAGAGACCACTAAAGCACGGATTTCTGTACTTGCGCACCGTCACTTATTATTTGCGGATTCTCGTGCTGGTCTTTTATCCGCTGATGCTGAATACGGCCAAACGCTCACGGACCACCGTAGAAGCGCTTGAGACCAGAGGTTACACCTATGCGGTCAATAATCCGCAGGTCAAAAAGCTGCGCCTGTCCTATCTGGCGATGCAGCGCAGAGACTGGCTGTTCGCCGCATTCTCCGCTGTATATGTCGGCCTGCTGTTTCCTTTGGGAACCGTGTTTCCCAATCTGATCTACTAATCTCAGGAACTAAGGAGTGTCTCCACTTATGAATATAGATCTGCACACACATGGCAAGCTGTCGAAAAAATCCGATTTCTCCGTAGACTATTTCCGCCAAATGGTCAGCGAGGCTGTGGCGAACGGGCTGCAGGCGCTGGCGCTGACCGAGCATTTCAATACATCCAATTTCTTCGCAATGTATGAGACACTGGATAGGCTGTACCCCTACAACGGCCACTATTATGAGGCGGATGGCCTCCGCATTTTTCCCGGGATGGAAGTGGATATCGCCGAGACCGGCCATATTCTGCTGATCGGGCTGAAAGAGGATATCCTGTCTGTCCGCTCCGCGCTGGAGGGACACACCCGGGAAGGGGAATTCATCCCTTTTGAGGAGCTGCTGGATCTTGCGGACCGCCACGGATTATGGAAAATCGGTGCCCATCCGTTCCGCACCTCTACGCCGCTGCACCATTTGGATCCGCAGCTGCTGGCCCGGCTGGACGCTTTTGATCTGAATGCCAAAGATATTTATATGCAGGGGGCGGATACTTACCGGGCACTGATTGAGCCGTTTGCCCATAGACTTGGGGTTCCTGTCATTGCCGGCAGTGACAGCCACCAATGCCTGCAATACGGCAGTGTTGTGAACCGGCTGGAGCTGGACTGCTCCACTGTAGAGGAATTGAGAGCAGCGGTAAACCGGAGACAATATACGATCGAAGTCTCACCCTGCCTGCACACGAAGGTGAAAGGCTCGATCATGATGAAGAAGCTGCTCAAGCAAATGCACGGTGAGGCTCCATCAAGGGACGAGGAAGCGGAGTATAGCGCCTAGAATTGATGTTCTGGTAGGGATTTGAAGAAGCTCATAGTACATCCTATAGATGAAGCCGCGGTTCTCCGATAACGGGAGAAGCCGCGGCTTTGCTGCTTTTTATAGACTAGGAAACCGATTGTCATATAACGTCTATATAATAATATAATGGATGAATTGGCTGATAGATACGATTTTCACGTTAGTCTATTAAGTCAGAACACGTTAACAATGATTTTGAATGATTTCTATGAGTTCTCATTAGTTATGAGCAAGCAATTGCTGGATTAAATGGGGATTCCCTAGTCTTTAAGCGATGAACTGCAAAGTTCTTAATTTAAATTAGCCGACGGAAAATAGGGTGTTATTCCGGGTTAAGGCGAGTAAAAGTTCCAATTGTTAACGTTACCAATAGGAACTTGCGGACAAAAAATACAAGTTGTAATTTGATGCACACGTTAAAAAAATCATGGAATCCCCTCTTTGAAAGCGCTATAATTATTGGCATGGAGTATAAACTAAAGGGGAAACGCTATGAGAAAAGGAAGAATGTTTTACGGGATTTTTATTCCGATCCTCATCCTTGGTGTAGGGCTGGTTGCCAGCTTCGGCAGCTATATTTATATCAGTACGATCCAATCCGTAGACAGTCAGTTCTCAAATAGCAAACAAAGCTATATTGAGCAGATTAAGAACAACCTGGAGCATAAGATCCAGAGTATTGAGTACGCTTTCAACACCTATAGTACAACGAGCTCCTTTCAGGAGGTGGTTACGAATCCGATAACCATTCAAGACTTTGTGGCTTACCGTAATGTCAATTCCCAGCTGAATTATATCGCTTCCATGACTGCGGAGGGCACAGAATATTCTCTGATCAGTCTGGAACAGAACTGGCAGATCATGAATGAGCGGCTAACCAGCCTAACAGAGGCGGATGTGGAGCAGCTGCGTGAGAAGTATATCGACAATCAGGATCAGAGCCTGTTCTGGATCAAGACCGACAATGGCATCCGCTTCGTCAATACGCTCCCGGTGTTCTCCAGCAAAAAGCAGGCGATCGCGTTATCCGATATTTCGAAATATACGCTGGATAACATTATCAAGACCGAGGAGAGCTCGCAGGTCTATATCCTCAATAAATCAGGAGAGCTGCTGTATCAATCCGGGCCGGGAGCAGAAAGCCTGACTGCCGGGCAGTTCCAGGAGCTCAGCGGAACGATTGCCTCCGGTGAAGAGAACGGCAGAGTCAGACTGGATGCAGGGGACCCGCGTCCTCTTCAGCTGCTCTATGCCAAGTCCTCTTATAATAACTGGGTTTATCTCACGATGCTGGATCAGGACGAGATTGCCGGCACACTCAAAATGACAAAGTACGGACTGTATGCCCTGGGCCTGCTGTCCATTCTCCTGATATGGATTGTAGCTTATTTAATCGCACTATATTTTACGAAGCCTATCCAGCAGATTAAGCGGAGCTTGTCCATCGTTCCCCAGGCGGATACCTCCAAGAATGAGATCGAATACATTATGCATTCGATCGATACTATTCTTTCAGAGAAGGAGTCGCTAGAGAACTTAATTGAAGCGGAAATGCCGCAGCTGGAGACCCAGCTGATTCTGAACCTGTTCAGGGGCCGGGTCGCCCCGGAGGAGCTGAAGAGGAACCTGCAGCGGTTTGGTTATGCGCCTAACGGGAACGGGAAGTATGCCGCGATGCTGATACAGCTGGACAGTCTGGGTGATCAAGCGACCACTAATAAGGATGTACTGCTGCTGGCCATTAACAAGATGGTTGAAGAAGTCATTCCGAAGCAGCATCGGATGCTGCCCATCATTCTGAACGATGATACCCAGGCTACGATCCTAACCTTCCGGGAGCAGAGCGAGCAGGAGCTGAACAAAGAGCTGCTGGACTATGCGACTGCTCTGCTGAAGGCGGTGCGGAGTTATCTTAAGGTCCCGATCAGCATCGGCATCAGCAAGTCGTATACAGATTTGCTGGAGAGCAAGGAAGCCTGTGAGATGGGCAAGCAGGCGCTGCATCAGCGGCTGAATCTCGGCAAGGAATCGATCATCTTTTATGAGGATATCTCCATGGTCGTTTCCGGCCCGGTTCTGCTCCACTATCCGGCGGAACTGGAATCTCTGCTGTTCAATGCCATCCGTCTGGGGGATAAGGAGCAGGTTGCTGAGGCACTTTATCCTTTCCTGGCCCAGCTATTCGGCAAGAACAAAAGCACCCTGAACTTTGAGGTCATGCTGGTGCGTCTGGTGAACAACCTGATTCAGCTGGAGCAGCATCTGGGCATCCAGGTCCTGCTGACCCAGGACAACAATAAGCTGTACCACCGGGTACTGGATATCCGCAATCCGGAAGAGATTGAACGCCTGCTGGTCCAGGAGGTTATCTATCCGATGACCTATACCATGAAAGAGAAGATGAGCAAGCAATTCCGTTGCCTGTCTGATAAAATCACCACCATCGTTGCTGCCGAATATGACTGCGAGCTTACGCTGGAGAGCATCGGTGAGCGGCTGCATTATAACCCCAATTATCTGAGCAGTATCTTCAAGAAAGAATACGGAACAGCGTTTAGTGAGTATCTGATGAACTACCGGCTGGAGATGGCGAAGAAGTGGCTCTCAGAGACAGATATGACGATCAAAGAGATTGCCGAGCGTCTGCAGTATCATAATCCGCAGAATTTCATCCGTTCCTTCCGCAAGAAAGAACAGGTGACTCCGGGCACTTACCGCAAGCTGCAGCAGGAGGCGTAAAATTATCCTCTGCCGCAGGCCAACTTATCAGCACAGTTTCACCGGGCAAGCCAGAACCAAAAGAAACGGTATCGTCCTTAGGTTTAAGGCGATACCGTTTCTTTATAGATTGAACTTATGTGCGCAGTGCTCCTATCCCTTTACAGCACCCATCAGGGCACCCTTGGTAAAGTGCTTTTGAACGAAGGGATAAGCCATCAGCATAGGGACGGTGGCCACGACAATGACTGCCATTTTGATCGTCTGCGCCGGGGGGATAATATCGACCGATGTTCCCTCGGCCTGCATCCCGCTGGAGACGATAACGATTTGGCGGAGCAGCACCTGAATCGGCCATTTTACGGAATCATTAATGTAGAGAATGGCGTTCATATAAGTGTTCCAGTAAGCCACAGCATAGAACAGGGAGATGGTCGCGATGGACGGCAGGGCCAGCGGCAGCATGATTTTCAGGAATATCCCAAAGTCATTGCTTCCGTCAATCCTGGCCGATTCCTCCAGACTGTCCGGAAGGGCCTGGAAGAAGTTGCGCATGATAATCATATTAAAGGCATTGATCGCTACCGGGAATACCAGGGACCAGTAGGAGTTGATAAGCCCGACGGATTTGACAACGAGAAAGGTAGGGATCATTCCGCCGCTGAACAGCATGGAGAACACGACAATGAAGTTAATGGTGTTGCGGAGCGGCAGATACCTTCTGGACAGGCCGTAGGCCATTAGTGCGGTTAGGATCATACTTACAATGGTACCCGCTATGGTGACACCTACAGACACGCCCAGACCTTTAAAGATCGTCGGAGTTGACAGGATATAGCGGTAGGCATCCAGTGAAAAGGTAGTCGGGAACAGAATGAATTTTTTCGCAATCACTTCCTGGGTGGTGGCGAAGGAGCTGGCGATAATGTTTACAAAAGGTAAGAGACAGGCAAGGGCGATCAGAATCAGTATAGTGGCGTTAGCAATTGAAAATACGCGACTGCCGAGCGATTCTTTTCTTCGTGAGCTGTGGTTCATTTCATATCCTCCTCGTAATCGGTTACCTCTTAATCGTAACAAGAGGGCCAAATTACGTATATAATCCGGGCATAAGGTGTTCACTGCACAGTTCGGGAAAAGGACTGAATAAGCACATAATCATTATCTTCGGCTGTAATCATCACAGGAGGTCGAGAAAGCGCAAACACTGCAGCCAAAAGGGTCCGGGACATGGTAGTCACATAATGATTATATACGTAATCTCTGAAATTCCTTAGTCTAGAGAGCGTAATCCCCGAATGACCAAAGGAGGCTGACAAGTGAAAGTTTCAAGTATCACCGCACCAACAAATTTGCATCTCAAAAAGAGGAGAAGCACAGCGTTCCTGTCTGCAGTAAAGAAATACAAGCTCTTATATCTGATGATATTGCCCGGGCTAGTGTATTTCATCGTATTTAAGTATATGCCGATGGGCGGGCTAGTGATTGCTTTTCAGGATTATCAGCCGTTCCTCGGAATCACGGGTAGCGAATGGGTCGGGTTCAAGCATTTCATCCGCCTCTTCACTGAACCTACCTTTATGATGCTCCTGCGCAACACTCTGATATTGTTCGCTATGAACATTGTGATTTTCTTCCCATTGCCGATTATCGTGGCGTTAATGTTAAATGAGCTTGGGAACCGCCACCTGAAAAGTTGGATTCAGACGATTGTCTACATCCCCCACTTCATGTCATGGGTTATCATTGTTTCGATTACTTATGTATTCCTGACCGTGGACGGCGGCGTCATCAATGAATTAATCGCCAGTCTCGGCGGCAAAAAAATCAGCTTCCTGACCTCACCGGAATGGCTGCGCACGATCTATATCGGGCAGATCATCTGGAAAGAGCTCGGCTGGTCCACTATTATTTATCTGGCCGCCATTACTGTAGTAGACCCTCAGCTGTATGAAGCTGCGGAAATGGACGGCGCCGCCCGTCTGCGCAAAACATGGCATGTGACACTGCCGGCCATCCGTCCAGTCATCATTACCCTGCTGATTCTCAAAATCGGCAGCACGCTGGATCTTGGCTTTGAACATATGTATCTGCTGCTCAACTCGCTCAACCGCGAAGTGGCCGAAATTTTTGACACCTATATTTATACGGCTGGTTTGAAGAACGGACAATTAAGCTTCAGCACCACGGTAGGGCTGTTTAAAGGTGTAGTCGGTCTAATCCTGGTCATGGCCTCCAACAGGCTGGCTAAGAAGATGGGCGAAGACGGCGTATATTAAGGCAGTATCTATGAATCTACTAACTTATTAAAAGGATAAGAGTTATGACAAAAAAATGGGTCAGTTTACTTGCAAGTGTTACCTTACTTACCACGGTGTTATCGGGGTGCGGCGGGGATAAAGAAGCGGCTAAAAACGCTGCCGTAGCGGATGAAACTAAGCCACTGGAGCTAACCTGGCTGAATATCCTGCACACGGCTTCACCGCCGACAGATACCATTAAGAAGCTGCTTGAGGAATATACGAATACGAAAATTACCTTCAACTGGGTACCTGATGCTTCTAAGGAAGAACGGATCACTACAGCGCTGGCTTCCGGGGAGCTTGCCGATATCGTAACCTTGACCATGATGACGAACTCCTCGGTGAGAAGCTCGCTGAAATCGGGCTTGTTCTGGGATGTCGGCCCTTACATCGATGACTACGACAATCTGGCCAAAATCGCTCCGGAAATCCGGGCTGCGGCTTCTATTGAAGGGGTGCTGTACGGGGTTCCATTCCAGAAGAATCTGGCGCGCTCCGGCTTTATTTTCCGTAAAGACTGGCTGGATAAACTGGGACTGCCGGTCCCGACAACGCTGGATGAGGTATATGAAATTGCCCGCGCCTTCACAGAAGATGATCCGGACGGCAACGGTATTGATGATACAACA
>CAKMKL010000113.1 GCA_927443375.1 uncultured Paenibacillus sp.
CGCTCATACAGCCTCATTTCCTTTCCTTAAAAAAATGCCCAAACAAGAAGAAACGGAGTTACCTTTCCCTAAGGACGGTATCCGTTTCTTCAGCAAATAGCCCCCGGGGCGGGCGATACACCGTCAGCGCCGCGGGGAATATGTAAATGATGACCTTAGGCAATAAATCCGAAATTCGCCGGGGGCTTGTCCTCCGGTTTACCGAAGAGATATCCCTGGCCCAGCTGAATGCCGATATCCCGGCAATACAGGAACTCTTCACGCCGTTCAATACCTTCGGCGAGTATTTCGGCTCCGAAGGCTGAAGCCCGGTTTAGGATATCGTTGAGGGCCTTCTGTTTCACTGTATCTTGATCACAGTAGCTAATCAGAGCCCGGTCAATCTTAACATAATCCGGCTGAAGACTGGACATGACCTCTACCGTAGAATAGCCGGCACCAACATCATCCAGAGCAACCCGCATGCCTTGTTTCCGGTATTCCGTAAAAATCGCCTGCAGATGCCTCATGTCATGAATACGCTCAGTTTCGACAACTTCAAATACGAAATCCTCCGGGTCCTGGTCAAGCCTCGTTATAGCTTCAAAGGTATGTGTAAGACAAAAACTGGGGTTATAAATAGAAGAAGGAAGGAAGTTAATAAACCGCTTGATGCCTTTGGGCAGCAGTCTTGCACTGGTCTCAATCGCCGAGATCCGCGCAGCCCGGTCCAAAAAGGAGTGAAAGCCGGTTTGGCGGGCAAGTTCGAACAGCTCATACGGCTGAAATACACTTCCTTGCGGCAGCGGCCGCAGCAGCAGCTCAAAACCTACAATCTCTTCATTAATATTCACAATAGGCTGCATATGACTGGTAAAATCATGGTTGGAAATGATGGAAATCAGATTGTCATTGGCGAACCTTATCTCTAATTGATCCAAGGAAACCCAACGTTCTGCCGATCCTTTGCCTGTCATGCTGTTTATACATAACTCCAGCGGGGTATCCAGTTGTTTCTGGAGTAAATCCAGCAGCTTCAGCAGGTCAAAAAGCGCCTCACGGGATGTATACGTAATTTTCCCCGTATTCTTCGTTCCTGCAACCTCTACTCCTTCAGCCCGTAAAGCGGAGGCAAGTGCGAAGGTAAAAGGCCGAAACCGGATTTCCCCTTCATCCTCCACCGGCTCAATGGCAGAGCAGTCCTTACAGTTCATAGACATCCTCCTTCGCATCAAATGACAAACTGAGGTCAAGTCATTATATCATGATTTACCATTTTTCAGCCACGGGCAGGCACAGGATGACAAGGTTATACAAAAAACCACCTGCAAACCTGGGTCTGCGGGTGGCTGTGACCTTCTTTTATAGAACACAACAACGTTGATCTGTTATTAGCTGACCGTGGTGCCAGCCTGCCAGACACCATGCTCCTTATTCTTGCCCATATACTCGATCCGTGTAGGCTCAAGCTCAAGAACCACATAGTCCGGATCATCCGGTCCCTTAAACCATTCTTCCAGGGATGGATTCCAGATCTTCGAGCGCAGACTGTTGTCTTTTGTGACAGCAACCCTTGCCTCAATCTCCAGCACATCCTTGCCGCCGCCCTTTTCATAACCGAGCAGCAGAAAAGCATTCGGATTATCCTTCAGCTCCTCTACTTTATGCGTTTTGCGGTTAGTAGCCAGATAAATATTTAATCCGTCATGAAATACCGCCATATAACGTACTTTAGGCTTGTTGCCGGCTTCGATCGTACCGAAGGAACCGAACCTATTGTCATCCAGCACCTTGATGATTGTCTGCTCCAGCTCTTTGTTATCCATTGACGAAACAGCTCCTTTCAAAAATCATGCAGATATAAAACCGTACTCACTATAGTGTACCCGCTCCCTTCGTATTGAATCCGGGACAAATCCATGAACAGCAAGAAGCGGCCCCCGGCACCAGCGCTGCATTCTCTTTATACCGGCAATTGTTTCCGCTAAGCTTTGCTATCTGGAAGTTAGGGTAATATAGAACATACCGATATCCTGTGTACAAGGTGGAACCTTCATGAATAAACTTTTGACCGTGTCTGCCGAACCGGCATTACATACCGCACTGCTGCAGTTTATCTTTCCCTTCTCCATTAAGGACGGGGAGGATAGCTCACTGGCCAGTCAGCTTCTGCAGGGTGGCTTTACACGATTTTTTCTGGATAACAAAGATCTCGAGGATGCTTATTACGGAGAAGGGTACTGCGTGTCCCACGAAAAAATGGAGCGCAGCTATCTGCCGTTCGCAGCCCATGTGCTGTTCCCGCGCGAAAAGGATGAGGATTCCTTCCGAAGGTTCTCGAAGGTCAATGACCTGCCCTGCCGGTTTGAGATGCCCCGGCCGTCGGTTCATTTCCGGGTGCTGTCGACGGATATATTCATCTGCCCGTTCCAGCTTGGGTTCTTAACCGTACGGGTCCGCATTGATGAAGAAACACTGCCGTACAGTACCGCGCTGGAATTCGCTGACCGGTTCCGTACACTTGAAGATTCTTCCTTTCAGGACAAACAGACTTATATTCACTGTGACAGTAGATCCTTCGAGCAGGTAGAGGATTTTGTGTTCAGGAATCTGACGCCCGGCCTGAAGCCGTTTCTGGATCAAACGGAAATCGACGGCGCTTATTTTGAAACCCTGCCTTTTTTTGTCGATGAGAGGATGATGGTTCAGGCCTTTTACGGCTTCAACCGCCAGGACACCCAGGATGAGCTCAGTGTGGAGATACGCTACCGTGCCTCCCAGCTGGACGGGCTGGATCTAAGCGGCAATCCTTACATTAGCGCGAGCGATCCGGAGTATATCGAGAACTACGTCCGGGAACATTCCTATAACCGCTGGGGTCCGGACACCTACTACATGACCAATGAACAGACCTTCTGCTGCCTGAGCCGGGCGGAGCCTGAGATCGCTACCCCGCTCATCAACCAGATGTACGGCCAATATTATTACGGGCTGCTGCTGAGCATTTTTCATAAAATTGTTCTGCTCAAGCTGGCTAACCTGCACTCCCGTCTGCGCATCAACCACGATTATGATGAAATTGAGAAGCTAATCTTTCTGATCAACAAATTTTCAGCCAAATTCTATTTCCTGGAGCTGATCTCGCAGTCACAGGGCCGGGAGATTTTCTTACAGCTGCGCAAGGTCTACGGCAATGACGCATTGTTCGAGGAAGTGAAGATGACCTTAAATGATCTGTTCCAATACCAGGATAAATTCCAGGCCAAACGCCGGGATACGCTGCTGATGATCCTTACTGTATTTACGGTCGTAAGCGGCATCTACGGCATGAATCAGGTGATTGAGGATTTAAAGGGCAGGATCGACTGGAGCAAAATGCTGAGCTACTCCCCCTTTGAATATTTGGCGCTGTTCGTCACTTTTACAGGGATTGCCGTCAGCATCTTCCTGACCCTCAGGGAGCTGTGGAACGGGTTCCGCAGCCGCCGCAGGAAGCGGTTCTTTTCTAAGGATTGAAGGGAACGCTACTAGACAACCCAGGGGGAGGCCGCTATAATACAGCGTAGAACAAGCAATACCCGCAAACTTCATAGAATCAGGGGTGCTGGAATTGGCCGGCTGAGATTGTATCCCGCAAGATACTGACCCTTACACCTGATCTGGATAATGCCAGCGTAGGAATCTTAAATGCTTTCCGGCCCCCTGCGGCCGGAGCCTGCAACCTTGCGCAAATACATGGCGTCCCGATCTTCGGGGCGCTTTTTTTGGCATATCAGAATGGATCTATTCAGAAACTGGAAGACTAGGGATTGCTGGAAGGAGTCGAGAAGAACAATGGGAATCAAAAAAAGCTTAATGCTCTGCCTTACCTGCATCCTGAGTCTGTCCATTGCCGGATGCGGCAGCAACAACGGAAACAACGGAGGTAACTCCGCAGCAAACAGGACCGCTGCCCCGGAATCAAGCGCCGCTGCGGCAACCGATGCGCCCAAACCGCTGACCAAAATCAAGGTCGCCCTGGACTGGACGCGGAACACGAACCACACCGGCCTGTATGCGGCCAAGGAACTGGGCTACTATGAGGAAGAGGGGCTTGATGTGGAGATCGTGCAGCCCGGTGCAGCTGGTGCCGATACCATGGTGACCTCGGGTGAAGCCGCTTTTGGCATCAGCGCCCAGGAAGCCTTGACACTGGCCCGTCTGCAGAATGTGCCGATCGTATCGATTGCCGCCATCATTCAGCATAATACATCCGGTTTCGCAGCACCGAAGGACCGTAAGATTACTTCGCCGAAAGATTTCGAAGGCAAAACCTACGGAGGCTGGGGTTCACCTGCTGAAGAAGCTGCGATGAAGGCGATCATGGACCCCGAAGGCGGAGATGTAAAGAAGGTCAAGCTGGTGAATATCGGGGAAGCCGATTATTTCACCGCCGTAAAACGCGATATTGATTTCGCCTGGATTTTCTATGCCTGGACCGGTATTGAAGCCGAGCTGCGCGGAGAGCCGCTGGATATGCTGTACCTCAAGGATTACGCGCCTCAGCTTGATTACTACACGCCGGTGCTGACCACAAGCGAGAAGGAAATTGCCGAGCAGCCTGAACTGGTGAAGGCTTTCCTCAAGGCGACGTCGAAAGGTTACCAATACGCCATCGATAAGCCGGAAGAAGCGGCAGCCATCCTGACCAAAGCTGTACCGGATCTGGATTCCAAGCTTGTTCTGGCCAGCCAGAAATGGCTCAGCCCGAAATATAAGGATGACGCCGCCCGCTGGGGTGAACAGAAGGCCGAGGTCTGGCAGAACTATGCCGACTGGATGTACGGCCTGAAGCTGCTGGATCAGCAGCTGGATGTAGACAGCACGTTTACTAATGAATTTTTGCCGGAGAATTAATTGGATATACCACTACACTGAGAGGATTGATTATTGTGGCAAATACACTGCTTAGCATTCAGGTCATTCCAAAAACACCAAACGGCGAGGATTCGATTCCTTACGTCGATAAAGCCATTGAGGTTATTCAAAAGTCAGGTGTGAAGCATCAGGTGAACCCGCTGGATACTACGATGGAAGGCGAGATCACTGAGCTTTTGGAAGTTGTCCGCCAAATGCATGAAGCGCTCGTTGAAGCCGGAAGCCCAAGCATCATTTCACAGATCAAAATCGCCCATAACCCGAATGGCATCAGCATGGATAAGCTGACGGAGAAATACCGGTGAGATCGTACTTCAAGCAGATTTGGCCGCCCTTAGTGGCGGTCGTCTTGTTTTTGGGGATCTGGCAGGCGGCCGTATCTGTATTTCAGGTCGAAGCCTATTTTCTACCGGGCCCGGACGCAATATTCCGCGCTTCTGCGGATAACGCCGCCAGCATCTGGTCGCATACCGCGGCAACCCTGCGCCTGACCCTGATCGGCTTCCCGATCGGCACCGGCGTCGGCCTGATCGTAGCCTTGCTCCTGCATCTGCTGCCTTGGCTGAAGCGCGCGATCTATCCGCTGCTGATTCTCAGCCAGAATGTGCCTTCAATTGCCCTGGCACCACTGCTGGTTATCTGGTTCGGCTTCGGTTTGCTGCCGAAAGTTGTGTTAATCACACTCGTCTGCTTCTTCCCGGTTGCCGTCGCCGCTATGGGCGGCCTGGCGCAGAGCGACCGGACGATGATGAACTATATGAAGATGGCCGGTGCAAGCCAGTGGCAGATCTTCACCAAGCTGGAGCTGCCCGGCTCCCTGCCTGCCCTGTTCTCCGGCCTCAAAATCTCCGCCACCTACGCCGTAATGGGCGCAGTCGTCGCCGAGTGGATCGGCGCGGACAAGGGGCTTGGTTACTACATGCTGCTCCAGAAATCGGCTTATCATACGGACAATGTGTTTGTTGCTATTGCTATTATTGTACTGTTAAGTCTTGTATTGTTCGCGATCATCGCCCTGCTGGAGAAATGGCTCGTGCGCTGGAAGCCGCGTCAGACCTCTTGAACGAAGGAAGCCGGGAGGCAATGAAATAAGAGCAGCAAAAATATATTATCCAAGCCTTCCTCAGGACAAAATGGAGTCTGACCTTAGTGGGATTTTCTCCGCCTAATCGCCTTAAGAAGGGGCAGAGACAGACAGCAGCGGGAATTTCTCCATCTATTTTCTCCCCTATGGTCCGGAAAAGGCAATTCCGGGGGATTTAACTGGAGTATTTCCAACTAAGTATCGGGGTTAGATGAGACTTAGACAAATAGGTGGATGTTTTCCCATTATTTCTTAGCAAGCTGCTTATTCGTGGTGACACGCTGCGAATCTAACCGGAAAGGAGGCTAACCCACATGAATCGACTAACTGATGCCGGAATAACAAAGGCGGGGGCCGCAAGCCCTTCGGGTCCAGTAAGTCCAGCAGACCGCACTGCCGTCCAGAAGCTGCCGCCAGCCCTTGAGGTCAGCGGCATTTCCAAGACGTTCACCCGGGGCCGCAGCAGGACCCCGGTGCTGGAGAATGTGTCCCTGACCGTGAAACCGCAGGAATTCGTATCGATCCTTGGACCATCCGGCTGCGGCAAAAGCACCCTGTTCCACATTATCGGCGGTCTTGAGGCGCCGGATGCCGGAACCATCAGCATGAACGGCCGCAGCGTGACGGGACAGCGCGGCGAGATTAGCTACATGCCGCAGCAGCCTGCACTGTTCCCTTGGCGCAGCACCCTGGACAACGTCCTGCTCGCCGGGGAACTGAAGGGCGAGCCGCAGGCTGCAGCGCGGGACAACGCCCGCCGGTGGCTGGCCAAGGTTGGCCTCGGCGGCTTCGAGAAGGCCTACCCGCACATGCTGTCAGGCGGCATGCAGCAGCGGGCCGCCTTCCTGCGGGCGCTGCTCGCACCACAGGAGCTGATGCTGCTCGACGAGCCGTTCAGCGCGCTGGATGCGCTGACGCGCAGCGACATGCAGCGCTGGCTGCTGGAGTTGTGGGAGGAGAACCGCCGCTCCGTGCTGTTCATCACCCACAACATCGAAGAAGCACTGCTGCTCTCGAGCCGCATCTACGTGTTCTCCGGGCGTCCCGGCTCGGTCCTGCATACCGTGGATATCCCCTTTCCTCGGCCGCGGCGCGAGGAGATAACCGATTCGCCGGAATTCCTGCAGCTGAAGCGCCAGCTGGCGCAGTGGATGCGGGAGGAACAGGCAAAGGACAGGAAGTAATCCGGCTGCACGCAGCCTGCAATGTCTGCCTGTCATAATTGTATTTATACGCGAAAGCACTGCCGTCCACTTCCCCTGACGGCAGTGCTTTTTTATGTAAATAAATCCGTGTTCGCCTGGAATTGCCGGATGATAAACATTAGATCCAGCCCTTCTCCTCCGCCAGCCGCACCGCTTCGATCCGGCTTTTGACCTCCAGCTTGCTGAGGATCTCCGAGATGTAGTTGCGTACAGTGCCATAGGAGAGATGCAGCCCGCTGGCAATGTCGCCCGCAGACTGGCCTTTGCCCGCGAGCTTCAGAATTTCGCGTTCGCGCTCCGACAGCGGGTTCTCATCCCGCAGGCTGCCGAAGACCAGCTCAGGGGAGACTTCACGATGCCCCTGCATCACGCGGCGGATTGCGTCGGCCAGTTTGTCTACCGGCTCATCCTTCAGCAGATACCCCTGAATCCCGGCCTTCACCCCCCGCTCGAAATACCCCGGCCGCGCAAAGGTGGTCAGGATGATGATTTTGGTGGGGACCCCCCTGTCTCGCAGAAGCTCCGCTACCTCAAGCCCGCTCATCAGCGGCATTTCAATGTCCATGAGGCAGACTTCGGGCTGGATTCTTTCAATTAAGGCAAGCGCCTCGGCGCCGTCACCAGCCTCGCCTGCAACTTCAATATCATCCTCCAGCTCTAAGAGCGAGGCCATTGCGCCGCGAAGGAGACGCTGATCCTCGGCAATAACGATACGTATCATGCAGTTACCCCTTCCTTTCCTTCTTTCACGATTCTTGGGATTACCACGGACAACGAGGTGCCTCTGGTGCCGCCTGGGGTAAGCGTCAAAGAACCGTCCATCAGCGACAGCCGCTCTGCCATCCCTTTTAGCCCGTTGCCCGCGCGGTAGGCTCCGCCAGTTTCACCGGCCTGGCACAGGCCGATCCCATTGTCTTCAATGGCAATCCGTACGTTGCCTTCCGTAATTCCAATAATGATCCTGCACCGGTCCGCTCCGCTGTGTTTCACAATATTCGTCACCGCCTCCTTGATGCAGAGGCTCAGAATATTCTGCGTCAGGTCAGATATTCCCTCCAGGGATACATCGCCTTCTACTTCAAGAGCAATCTCTGCCGAACGCAGCATCTCCCCGGCTTCCGCCAGCTCTTCCGCTACGGATACGGCACGCATCTCGGACACCAGCTCCCGCACCTGGCGCAGCGCGGCACGGGAGGTACGCTGAATCTCGCGCGCCTCCGCCTGCGCACGTTCAGGGTCCTTCGCAGCCAGCTTTTCGACGAGCTGGCTCTTCAGCGTAATCAGTGACAAGGTATGGCCCATCGTATCATGCAGATCACGGGCAATCCGCATCCGTTCCTCGCGTTTGACCATTTCTTTGATTACCTCGTTCGCCTGGTCCAGCTTTCTTTCCAGCAGCCGGTTGCTGGTCAGAGAACGGGCGCCGAAGGGGAAGACCAGCATAATCAGCAGAAACGGGAACAGAAACACCATACTGCTCAGCTCCATGCTCCGCATAGAGAGGAGCAGCGGTAACAGAACAGATAGGGCGAACACGATGTAGGCACGCCTGAATAATGTCTTATCTGTATACCAGCCGATAAAGTTCGCGGCATAAAAGCCGAGATAAAAATTATAAGGGGTGTAGAATACACTCAGCACGACGACGAGCAGCAATTGAAGCCCCAGCCATAGATGAAAAGCTCTCCCGCTGCCTGCCCAGTACAACTGGCGGTAAGTAATGGCGAAGAGCATCAGCATGAGAACCCCGAACAGCAGCTTAACTCCGTGCTCCGCCTGCAGGTTAAACGCCGGCATCAGCAGATAGAGCAGCCATACATACGGAAAAAAACCGAATCGTTGGGGAAACATATGATACTGTTTTCGTGCCATTGTGGATTACACCGCTTCCTGTTTTTTTCGGATATATCCAGATAGTAGCATAAACATTACCAGATAGCCGAGTAAAATCAGCACCCCGCTCCACTGCGGGTGACCTCCCTGCACCACTCTCCATGCACCGTCCCCGTAGTTGTAAGAGGGCAGCCATTTGCCGATCTGCTGAACCGTCTGCGGCAGAATATCCAGCGGCATCCACATCCCGCCTAACAGCGCCAGCGCCATATATAAGATATTGCTGACACCGCTGGCTGTATCGACCCGCTTCATGAATCCAATCAATGTCCCCAAAGCCATAAACGGCAGTGCACCGGCTACAATCCAGAGACCGCTAAGCAGCCACTCCGCCGGACTAAGCGACACTCCATTCATCAGGTAGCCTGCTGTAAAAATACAAAGGACCGAGAAGAGGTGCATAATTGTCTGCCCGAACATTTTGCCGAAGAAATAAACGGAGGACGGCAGCGGCGTGATCCGGATGAAGGTATTCCAGCCCTGGGTGCGTTCCTGTACCAGCCGGATGCCGAGTGTCATAATGGATGAACCCATCACACTGAACGCCGACATGGACATCAGGTAGTGCGCCTGCCACTGCCCGGCATCCTCTGCTCCCGTATTCACCACTTTGGTGAAGATAAAGTAGAACATAATCGGCATAATCAGGGACCAGAACACGTAATAGGGATTGCGCAGGATCCGCAGCAGCTCCGCCTTACATTGGTTCATCAGTAATTTCATCTTCATGGTCGTACCGCCTCCGGTTCTAAGGTTAATTGTTCAAAAGCTGCATCGAGCCTTCCCTGATCTATCCGCACATCCTTGACCGCAAAGCCGCCGGTAAAAATAACCCTGAGCGCTTCATCCGTATTGTCTGTTGTCACATGAATCCGGCCGTCCCGATCGCTGATTTCCTTAATCACTGCCAGCTGCTCAAGACGCCTTCTCAGCTCCCCGGCATCTCCCTCCGGCAGAAAAGACAATGAACGCTGCACCAGCCGCGATTTAATCTCCTCGGGGCTGCCGTCAGCGACCAGCGCCTCCCTGCTGAACAGCAGAATCCGGTCGGCAATATCCTCAGCCTCCTGCAGATAGTGCGTGGTGAACAGAATGGTCTTACCTTGCGCGGCCAGTGCGCGTACCGTCTCCCAGAACCGCCGCCGTGCTGTCGTATCCAGTCCTACCGTCGGCTCATCCAGAAACAGCAGATCAGGATTTCCTGCCAGCGCCAAAGCAAAGCCAAGACTTCGCTTCTGTCCGCCTGACAGCTTCTCGGCATACCGCTTCAGATCAGCCGCTTCGAGCCCTGTGGCTGCATACAGCGCCTCCTCTTCCAGCGCCTGCGGATAGTAGCTGCGGATCAGCGAAATAATCTCATGTACCTTGAGCCGGTCCATGACGCTTACCTCCTGCAGCATCGCTCCGCTTCTCTCCCGGACCGCGTCATGTTTGGGTGGTAAGCCGAATACACGGACCCGCCCTTCCGTTGGTTCGGCCAAGCCCAGCAGCATCGACAGCATCGTGGTTTTGCCCGCTCCGTTGGGCCCAAGAATTGCCGTAACCGAGCCCTTGCCGATGGTGAAGCTGATGCCGTCCACTGCTCTTTTGCCGTGAAATACTTTACTGACCTGCTCCATCTCAATTACATGCTCCATATCCGATCCCCCCGTGTCCTTAATCTTCATACCCCAATGATATATGGAGCGGCGATCTGACATTAGTAAGGACTGTCATTTCTTCAGACTGACAGTTGTCACCTCCGGTTGGAAAAAAGGGGCGCTGCCCGGGAATCAACGGGATTTTTCCCTCTGTTCCCGCGGAAATCGGATGCTGCCCGGGGATTAACGGGATTGTTCCCTTTGTTCCCGCGGAAATCGGGCGTTTCCCCGGAATTAACGGGATTTTTCCCTCTGTTCCCGTGGAAATCGGGAGCCTCCCGGGAATTAACGGGATTTCTCCCTTTGTTCCCGTGGAAATCGGGCGTTTCCCCGGAATTAACGGGATTTTTCCCTTTGTTCCCACGGAAATCGGATGCTGCCCGGGAATTAACGGGGTTTTTCCCTTTGTTCCCGCGGAAATCGGGCATTTCCCGGGAATTGCCCACCAAACAGCACAAAAAAGCATAGCTTCCGGTTCCGGATATGCCATGCTTGCCTGCTCTGTTTATATTTTCCAAAAGTATATGCTCTTCCAATAAGGAATTCCCGGAGAGTACTTACCGCTTCATAAATCCCTTATCCTGCAGAAATTCCTTCATATGCAGCCGGGCAGGCTCGGCAAGCCGCTTCGCCATCATCGCCGACCAGGGGATATCGCTCTGCCCGCCGGTCCGCTCCAGCATATACTGGCTGGATACCTTGTCATACAGCTTGACCTGTTCCTTGGTCTGCTCCTTATCGTAGCCGTTATGGTGCAGCACGGCCGCCAGCGGCAGCCGAGGACGCAGGCCGGACACTCCGGCGGGTGTTCCCAGGCACATGCCGAATACAGGATAGACCAGCTCCGGGAGGCCCAGTAGCTCGGACACTGCAGCGCTGTTATTGCGGATACCACCGATATAGACAATCCCCAGGCCCAGGGATTCGGCCGCAATGGCCGCATTCTGTGCGGCAAGGGCAACATCTACAGTGGCCACAATCAGATTCTCCGCGGTGTCCTCGTAAGAAGGGGTATCTCCCAGATGCGGCCCCGCTGTTTCATGCAGCCGGTACAGATCGGCGCACCAGACCAGAAACACCGGACACTGCTCAATATAAGCCTGATTACCGGAGTAACCGGAGAGCTGAGCTTTTAGGTCAGGATTCGTAACTGCAATGACACTATAGGCCTGAACATTGCTTGAGGTGGAAGCCATCTGTGCCGCTCCGATAATGGCAGCCAGTTGTTCCTCGCTCACGGGTGTGTCCAGAAACTGGCGGACGGATGCATGCTTCATTAATAGAGAGAGTGTATCATTACTGATACTACCCTCGGTCAATTGTTGCTTTTCACTCATGATTATCGCTCCTTAAGTACGGCCTCTGGCTACAGCTTTACCCGCTGCAGCCGCAGCGCGTTGAGTACAACCGATACGGAGCTGAATGCCATCGCAGCCCCTGCAAGCCACGGAGCCAGAAAGCCCAGCGCAGCAATCGGTATCCCAATTGTATTGTAAGCCAGTGCCCAGAACAAATTCTGCTTAATATTAGCCATAGTCCTGCGGCTCATCAGAATCGCATCGGGAATGCTCATCAGATCGCCCCGCATCAGGGTAATATCCGCAGCTTCCATGGCCACATCGGTTCCAGTGCCGATAGCCATCCCGGTATCTGCCGTGGCCAGCGCCGGAGCATCATTGATCCCGTCACCGACCATTGCCACCTTGTTGCCGCGGCTCTGCAGCCGGCGGATTTCGGCCGCTTTGCCTTCGGGAAGCACCTCAGCAAGCACCGAACGGATCCCTGCCTGCTTGGCAATAGCTTCGGCGGTCAGCTTGTTGTCGCCGGTAATCATCACCACTTCAATACCCATTTCATGCAGTTTTGCCACAGCCGCCTTCGAGGTCTCCTTGATCGTATCAGCAACCGCAACAATGCCGGCAATACCGCCGTTCACTGACACCAGCATGGCCGTCTTGCCCTCTTGCTCCAGCTGCTTCATCAGAGGTGTCCATTGCCCGGTCTCTGCACCGCTCTCTTCCATCATCCGGCGCGTCCCGACCTGTACCGCCATCCCGTCAACCACCGCAGAGATTCCTCTACCCGGTACGGCCTGGAACTGCTCAGCTACCGGCAGCTCAAGGCTCCGCCCGGCAGCACCGGCTACGATCGCATCCGCCAGCGGATGCTCCGACAACTTCTCGGCTGCCGCCGTAATGGAGAGCAGGCGGTTCTCAGCCAGCACTTTGCCGTGGGCCGGGATTCCGGTAGTGGTAATAATATCTGTGAGCACCGGTTTGCCGCTGGTCACGGTTCCTGTCTTATCCAGCACGACGGTTTGGATACCCTGCGCGGCTTCCAGATGCTCGCCGCCTTTGAACAGAATTCCGAATTCAGCTGCGCGGCCGGACCCTGCCATAATTGAAGTCGGAGTCGCCAGTCCCAAAGCACAAGGGCAGGCAATAACAAGCACAGCTATGGCTTTTTCCAGCGCATCAGAGAATTGGCCTGGCGCTCCCCACACATACCAGATTACAAACGTCAGCGCCGCAATGGCGACAACAATCGGTACGAAAATACCGGAGATGACATCGGCTATCCGCTGAATCGGAGCTTTGGAGCCCTGCGCTTCCTCCACTACCCGGATGATCTGGGCCAGTGCAGTATCACGCCCTACCTTGTTGGCCTTAATCTTCAGCATCCCGTTCTTGTTCACAGTGGCCCCGATCACAGTATCACCGGGCTTCTTCTCCACGGGGATACTCTCGCCTGTCAGCATAGATTCATCTACCGAGGAGAGTCCCTCTATAACCTCACCGTCGACCGGTATCTTGGTTCCCGGCTTCACCAGCACAATATCCCCTGGTATCACCTCTTCAACAGAGATGCTGATCTCAGCCCCGCTGCGGATAACAAGTGCAGTCTTAGCCTGCAGACCCATTAAGCTTTTGATCGCATCAGAGGAACGTCCCTTCGCCAAGGCCTCGAACCATTTGCCTACCAGAATCAGTGTAATCAGAATCGCGCTGGTCTCATAATACATATCTACTGTATGGCTCATCCCGCTCATCCGGAGGGAGTCTATCGTCAAGTACAAGCTGTAAAAATACGCCGCCGAGGTACCCAGCACCACCAGCACATCCATGTTGGCGCTGCCGTTCTTCAGCGCTTTATACGCGCTCACATAGAACTGCCAGCCGATAATGAACTGTACCGGGGTAGCAAGTGCAAGCTGAAACCAGGGATTCATCAGCAGCTCCGGCGCCGGAATCCATGAGGTGAAGGCGAAGTGGCCGGCCATTGCCCATAGCAGCGGAAAAGACAGGACCGCCGAGATCATCCACTTATTGCGCTTACGTATAATTTCCTGGCCCCGCTGGTCGGCTGTCTCTTTGCGGTCCTGTTTCAAGGATGCCTTGTAGCCGATGCTGCTGACCTTCTCCATAATATCTGCGGTGCTGATATTGCCGGGAGTATACTCCACATGCGCTGTCTCCAGCGCCAGGTTCACGTTCACCCCCGCAATGCCGGGCATCCGTCCGAGCACTTTCTCGATCCGGGCCGAGCAGGCCGCACAAGTCATGCCGGTAATATCAAAATCCGCCGATTCCTTAAGCGTATCATAGCCAAGTGAGCGGATTTTCTCTTCAATTTGCGGCAGACCTGCAACCGCAGGGTCAAAGCCCACCGTCGCCTGCTCCAGTGCAAGATTTACATTGGCCCGTGATACCCCCTCCATGCGCGACAGCCCTTTCTCAATCCGGGCCGCGCAGGCGGAGCAGGTCATGCCTGTTATCTGCAGGGTCGCCTGCTGCGTGCCAGATTCTTCCTTCTTTTCCATCCTCTTCGCACCTCCAGGTACCCCTATAGGGTATAAATATGTGAAAAAGAAAAGGCATGGACGCCACCGGATCACATGAAGATCCCGGCTCCAAGCCTTTAATACCGGAAACCGGCTTACACTACGTCGTATCCCTGATCTTCAATAGCAGCTTTAATATCGTTCAGGCTTACACTGCTCTCATCATACTCGACCGCTACCTTCTTCGCCTGCAGGTCGACTTTAGCAGCAGCACCCAGGCCGCTTACGGCTTTCTCTACAGCACTGACACAGTGTCCGCAGGACATTCCTTCTACAGTTAATGTTACATTTGACATGATAAACCCTCCTATAAAATGTAGTGGTGGCTGTTAACCTATATTGCCCTATTTCATAAGCTTGTTGACCGTAATCAGCAGCTCGTCGATAACCTCATGCTCTCCGGCTTCGATCCGCTCGATAATGCAGCTTCTCATATGCCCTTCCAGCAGCAGCTTTCCGACTCCCCCAAGCGCAGCCTGTACAGCCGCAAGCTGATTCAGTACATCATCGCAGTAAGTATCCCGCTCGATCATCCCTTTAATACCGCGAATCTGACCCTCTATCCGGTTCAGGCGGGTAGCAAGTCCATTCTTAAATTCCGCCGAATGATGACTCTTCCGTTCACCTGGAGTATGACAGCCGCTATCGCATGATGCAGAGGATTGCTTATCTTCGTTCGGTGCCATTCGAAATCCCCCCTCTATCCTGGCTACAGATTCACCTTATTATACCCCGTGGGGGTATGTCAAGAAAATTTTGTCTGCACAAAAAAAGGATTTATAGCGAAGAACAGCGAATCAAACATTCAAGTAAGAACAACCATACCATTATTTACATATTTTCTATTCTTGAACAGAGGCGGGTAAGCTTAATGGTGTACGATGGTATCATCTTCGGACTGATAGTAGGGTTTTTCCGGGGCGGATTAAGACACGGCCTCGTTCAGTTCAGCAACATCCGGCTAAAGGCAGGCTGGATTTTCCCCCTGCTGCTGGTATTCCAATTTATAATGTTTGATATTCAGGAGCGGTCGTCCACTGTAGCCGCAGCCAGCGGGTATATTTATATCGCTGTGTATGTGGTTGGGCTGATTTTTTTATGGTTGAACCGGCACAACAAAGGATTCTGGCTGATCTTGACGGGCGTATTCCTCAATTTTCTGGTTATGCTTGTCAACGGGGGGAGAATGCCGGTATCTTATGAGGCAGCGTCTGTACTGGATCCGGTTTACCTGCAGATGTTAAAAAGCGGCGATGCTGTCACCAAGCACTTTCTGCTTGATGCTTCAACCCGTTTGCCTTTTCTGGGCGACATTATCCCCCTATCCAGCCCTTATCCGCGGACGCAGGCCATCAGTATTGGCGACGTTGTAATGAATCTCGGAATTTTTCTATACCTCCTGAACATTATGACACCTGCCGCAGTTGACCTGAAATCGCAGCCCAAAGTGCAGGGATAAGCCGCTAAACCCAAAAATAAAATAAGGAGGGACTCCCATGAAAAAGAAACTGGAAGGCATCCGCTATTCCCGTCTTGCGATCAATGCTATTATCGTAGCTTCCGTAATTATCGCTCTTACATCAGGTTTCAGAATCGGCGGACTTTAATCTAGTTTCACTTAAGAAGCAGGCTGAAAACAGCCTGCTTTTTTGCAAATACTATTCATTTATCCCTAAAACCATTATTATGTACTCAGGCACATTTTGTTAATAAAGAGGGGTAATTATGTCAAAGCTTAAATCGTTTTCAAGCGCTATTAATTCTGGCCATATATATGCTCTGCTCATATGTCTTCTCGGAGTAGCGCTCTTTGGATACAGCAATCACTTAGAATTTCTAAACTATACTTCTCCAAAATGGGTTTGGATTTATTCGCTTACCGGAGCCAGTTTACTTCTTACCTTTTCCCTTGTACAACTCCCTCCGGAGGGCAACGAGCTGACGATGGAATCCTCCGTGTATTTAGCGTGCATCTTTGTCTTCGGCGGCTCCGGCGCTTTGACAGTACTTTTATTGAATTGCCTAATCTTCTACTTTTTTGATCGCAGCACCAGCTGGTGGAAGCATCTCACGAATTTCTCGATATACTCTGTGATGATCTGCCTCTCTTCTTATACATTCTCCCTATTCGGGGGACGGCCCGGGCCCCTTGTCAATGAGCATCTGACGGCTTATCTAATGACGCTTGCAATCTATTTTATCGGCAACACGCTCTTGATCGGACTATACTATTACATCCTATATAAAAGCACGCTTTATGAAGCGATTAAGGATATTATTAAAGACTCCTTTATTGTATATATGTGCACCCTTGTCCTTTCTCTAATTCTGGTGGTCCTGATCGTTCACAACCAGTTTCTCGGTCTAGCTTTATTTCTATGTCTCAGCACGCTGATCTGCTATTCCTTTAAGCGGCTGTTCGCCATGTACCGCAGCATTGAAGACCGGGCGAATACAGACCAGCGGACCGGATTATATAATCACAGCTACTTTGAGGAAGTTTTGGAGCAGGAAATTCAGAAATCAAGGTCCTCCGGTGCGCCGCTGTCGCTTGCGATGATTGACCTTGACGACTTCAAGAAATATAACGATCATTTTGGCCATCTTCAAGGGGACAAGCTGATCTCCTTTGTAGGAGAAATGCTCAAAACCGAGTCCCAGAAATCAGGAACGGTTGCCGCACGCTACGGAGGCGAAGAGTTCACCCTGCTTATGCCCGGATATGACAGCCTGCAAGCCCGGGATTATATTGACCAGCTGCGTAAAAAACTCAACAACAGCAGCTTCCACGGCGTCGAAATTTTCCCGCTCGGCTGCCTCGCATTTTCAGCCGGCATTGCGGCCTGCAGCCTGGACATCCATGATAAATCACAGCTTGTCGATCAGGCCGATCAGGCTCTCTATTATTCCAAACGCCAAGGAAAAAATACTGTGCATACCTATGGGATGCATTCACCGCTGGAGCAGGAGCTTGATTTCAGCCAGGATGTGCGCGATATCGAGCAGCAGCTGAATCTGTTCATGTATAAGGACATGGAGACCTTCCGCCATTCCAAACGCGTCTTCCGTTATGCTATGGATATCAGCGAACTGCTGGACATCGACCCCATATCCAAAAGGAGTTTCACCCTGGGCGCACTTATTCATGATATCGGCAAGCTGGAGATCCCCTGGAACATCCTTAACAAGAAAGACAAGCTTGCGCCTGAGGAATGGGAAATGGTCAAATGGCATGTCACCTGGGGCAAAAAAATGGCGCTTACCAATGATAAGTTCAAGGAACTCGCTCCCTATATCGAGCTCCATCATGAACGTTACGACGGCAAAGGGTATCCCTACGGTTTCAAGGGCGAAGAAATCCCCCGTCTCTGCCGGATGCTGACCATTATCGACTCCTTTGATGCGATGACTACCGAAAGGCCATACCAGCCGACCAAGTCCTTTGAAGAAGCGATTATTGAGCTGCGGGCTTGTGCTGGAAGCCAGTTTGATCCGGAGCTCACTGAATTTTTCATTGAATACATCGAAACCCGGGAGCACCGCACCGGAGATACGGCTGTATAAAGCATCGCCGACACCCGGCGGTGCTCTTTTTTTGTCCTTAAAAATAATGATTGCCACCCTATTCAAATTTGAATATAATAAAAACTGTTTCGAGAATCAACGGAAAAGGAGCCTGCTACGCATGCATACTAAAGAAAGCAATCTTAAACTCGTAGTTGTCGGCCTGCTGCTTGGTATTCTAATGTCCGCTATGGATAATACCATTGTAGCTTCAGCTATGGGCACCATCGTATCCGAGCTTGGCGGACTCGACAAAATCGTCTGGGTTACCTCTGCTTATATGGTTATGGTTATGGCCGGGACACCAATCTTCGGTAAACTGTCCGATATGTACGGACGCAAACGGTTCTTCATTTTTGGCCTTATCGTCTTCCTGGCAGGTTCCGCCCTGTGCGGGACGGCAACCAGCATTACACAGCTCAGCATCTACCGGGCCATCCAAGGTATCGGCGGCGGGGCATTGATGCCGATTGCCTTCACCATTGTCTTCGATATCTATCCGCCGCAAAAAAGAGGGAAGCTGACCGGTCTCTTCGGCGCTGTCTTCGGCATTTCGAGCGTCATCGGCCCGCTTCTCGGTGCGTATATTACCGATTACTTAAGCTGGCAGTGGGTATTCTATATCAACCTGCCCATCGGCATTGTGGCCTTTGTTCTGATTACAATGTTCTATAAAGAATCCGTCTCCCATGCCAAACAGCGCATTGACTGGGGCGGAGCCTTTACGCTTGTCGGCTCCATTATCTGCCTGATGTTCGCACTAGAGCTTGGCGGCAATCAATATGCCTGGGATTCTGCGGCTATCCTCGGCTTATTTGCGGGCTTTGCGGTCCTGCTGATTGCTTTCATCTTCATCGAGCGATACGCTTCTGAACCGGTCATCTCCTTCGCCATGTTTGGTAAACGACTTTTCGCAACGAGCAGTGTAATCGGCTTGTTCTACGGCTCAACCTTTATCGTGGCAACGGTATATATCCCTATCTTTGTACAGGGTGTATACGGCGGCTCGGCTACCAATTCAGGGCTGATTCTGATGCCGATGATGATCGGGACCGTTCTCGGCAGCCAGACCGGAGGACTACTCACCACCAAAACCAGCTTCCGCAATATTATGATTCTGTCGGCAGTCTGCTTCCTGGCAGGCGTCTTCTGCTTAAGCACCCTGTCACCTGACACTTCCAGGCTGATGCTAAATATCTTCATGGCGCTGACCGGATTCGGTGTGGGCTTCTCCTTCTCTGTGCTCAGCATGTCATCCATTCACCATTTCGATATGCGCCAGCGCGGATCGGCTACTTCCACCAGCACCTTCATGCGCTCGCTCGGCATGACGCTTGGAATTACGATCTTCGGAATTATCCAGCGCAACGGCTTTACGAACAGTCTTAGTGATGCCTTTGGCGGCAGCGCAGAGTCCGCTTCGTTTGGCGATTCGCGCGCTGCTCTGACTCCGGAGGCAAGAGCAAACATTCCAGCTGGCGTACTGAATAAGATTACAGGGGCATTATCCGATTCCATCTCCCATACCTTTATGTGGGCACTGATTCCTGCGGTGCTGGGTGTAGTCTTTGTATTCCTGATGCCGAAAGACCGCCTTGCAATTCAGCCAAAGGCTGCTCAGCCCTCCACTGAACGCGGGTAACGGGCGATGTCCATGAAACTGGT
>CAKMKL010000114.1 GCA_927443375.1 uncultured Paenibacillus sp.
GCGTTCAACAATGCCGGACTCGGGTATGTACATGCGAGGGCGCACCAGCTTGGCGGGGTGTACGATCTGCCGCATGGCGTATGCAATGCGATGCTGCTGCCTTTTGTTGACGAAGAGAATGCCAAATATGTACCAGAGAAATTCCGGGCGATCGCCAAGGCTATCGGCCTTCAGGTGGACGGCAAAACCGATAAGGAATGTGCGGATTTCGTTATTGAGTCGATCAAGGCCTTGTCGAAGGAAGTCGGCATTCCGGCTAAATTATCCGAGCTGGGTGTTGACGAGGTGGATCTCGATCTTCTCTCCGAGAACGCAATGAAGGATGCCTGCGCACCGGGTAATCCGTTCATTCCTACGAAGGAAGAAGTCATCGCCCTGTTCCGTAAAATTCTCTAAACAGCTTCATGACTATGAACGAAGGAGCTTCCCTATGAACTATCATATCGCCGTCGATATCGGCGCCTCCAGCGGGCGGCTTGTGCTCGGTACACTAGCGGACGGAAGTCTCTCGCTGGAGGAAATTCACCGTTTCAGCAACGGCTTTACCGAACGTGACGGCTCCTGCTTCTGGAATATTGATTATTTGTTTAAGGAGATCCTGCTCGGCCTGCAAAAGGTGAAATCATCCGGCATCACCAAATGTACACTCGGTATCGATACCTGGGCCGTAGATTATGTGCTGCTGGATGCTGAGGGAAACCGGATGCAGGAGGTGTATGCTTACCGTGACCGCCGTACAGACGGTGTAATGGAGGAAGTGGCGAAGCTGATTTCTCCTGAAACGGTATATGCCAAAACTGGAATACAGCAATTAACCTTTAATACGTTATACCAGTTGTATGCCCATAGCCGTGAGGAGCTGGCTGCAGCCGATCAGATTCTGCTTGTGCCGGATTATCTCTACTATAGATTATGCGGGCGCAAGATTAACGAGGTTACCAATGCTTCTACGACACAGCTGCTCAATCTGGCAGAGCGTGAATTTGATACGGACCTGCTGGCTCTGCTCCATCTGCAAAGAGATCAGTTCGCAGCACTTACTGAACCGGGTGAGGTTCTAGGCAGCATCAGCGATACACTTATGGAACAGTATGATCTGCCTGAATGTGAACTGATCTGTGTAGCAACACATGACACAGCCTCTGCGGTACTGGGTGTACCTGTGCAAAATGGACGTTCCTCCGCTTACATCAGCAGCGGCACCTGGTCACTGCTTGGTGTAGAGCTGGAACAGCCGGTCAATACTCTGGAGGCGAAGGAAGCCAACTACACCAATGAGTGGGGTGCTTTCGGAACATACCGTTTCCTGAAGAACATTATGGGACTGTGGCTGATCCAGGAAGTCCGCAGACTGGACGGGGAACGGTACAGCTTCGGCGAACTGGCTGAGCTTGCCGGAGCAGTCGAAGGCTTCCGCAGCCTGATTCCGTGCAATGATCCGCGCTTCCTGAATCCGGATAACATGATTGAAGAGATACGCCAGGCATGTGCCGGGAGCGGCCAGCCTGTTCCGGAGCCGCCGGGCGAGCTTGCCCGCTGTATCTTTGACAGTCTGGCGCTGTCTTACCGTAGTTATCTGGCGGAGCTGGAGCATCTGACCGGCAGACCGGTCGAGGTGCTCCAAATCGTCGGGGGCGGCGCGAATAACGCATTATTGTGCCAGCTGACTGCTGACATCATCGGCAGGGAGGTGCTGGCCGGTCCGGTTGAATCGACTGCACTAGGCAATCTTGCGGTGCAGATGATTCAAACCGGGACTGTTGCAGATATCCAGGAGGCCCGAACGATTATTGGCAAGTCCTTTAAGATTAAGTCTTATCTGCCGCGCCCGCTGCCGCAGCTTAAGGAGCTGCTAGTCCGTTGGGAAGAGCTGCATTCAGAGGCGGTTAAGGGTGGGAATTAGTGTTAAATTAATTGAACTTGATAAATGAGAAGTAGGAAAGTCGTAACGGAGGGGGATTTTGGAACTGTAGAAGCGGTAGCGTCCGCCTGAAAGCTTTTCGTAGGAAAGCTCACTTCGGAAGCATAAGCAGTCTATGGATTTCAACCGCTAACAGCGGTATAGATCAAGAAATCTGTAGACAACAGCGGTCGGAAGTCCAAACATTCACCGCAGTTGCGACTGGCTTTTACTTTGAAAATCTTAAGTTTAATTTTTAAGAAGTAACTCAGATTGGAGCAGATGCTCACAAAACTAAGCGTATGCTTCCGAAGCCAGTTTTGTAAGAAGTAACTTAGATTGGAGCAGATGCTCACAAAACTTTTAGGAGGACTCATCATGGATCAGAGCATCATTAACAGCTATAACGAAGCGAAGAAGCTGTACGCCGCCCACGGAATCAATGTGGATGAGGTACTGGAGAAACTTGCACGGATCAAAATTTCCCTTCACTGCTGGCAGGGCGATGATGTCCGCGGGTTTCTATTCAAAGACAAGGAATTGAGCGGCGGTATCGCCGTAACCGGGAGTTACCCTGGACGCGCCGGCACGCCGGATGAGCTGCGCCGGGATTTAGAAAAGGCCTTGTCGCTGATCCCGGGCAAACACAAAGTGAACCTGCATGCAATCTACGCGGACACAGACGAGAAGGTGGATCTGGATGAGCTGGAGCCGCGTCACTTTGCACCGTGGGTGGACTGGGCCAAGGAACAGGGATTGGGGCTAGACTTTAACCCGACCTGCTTCTCCCATCCCAAAGCTGCTGACGGTTTCACCTTAAGCCATGCGGACGAGGAAATCCGCAGCTTCTGGATCAAGCACTGCAAAGCTTCCCGCAAAATAGCCGAGCACTTCGGCCGTGAACTGGGGCAGCCCTGTGTGACGAACTTCTGGGTACCGGACGGTTATAAGGATACTCCGGTCGACCGCCTGGCCCCTCGCACACGCCTTAAGGATTCGCTGGATGAAGTGTTCAGTGAAGACATTGACCCGCAGTACAATATCGATGCAGTGGAAAGTAAGCTGTTCGGCATCGGCTCTGAGAGCTATGTTGTCGGATCGCATGAATTTTATATGGGCTACGGGCTGACCCGCGGAAAAGCGATCTGTCTCGATGCCGGACATTTCCATCCAACCGAAGTGATCTCCAACAAGCTGTCCTCCATCCTGATGTTCAGCGAACAATTGCTCCTGCATGTCAGCAGACCGGTCCGCTGGGATAGCGACCACGTCGTTACGATGGATGATGAGCTGCTGGAAATCGCCCGTGAGCTGGTCCGCGGAGACCTGCTGCCGCGCACGAATATCGGACTGGACTTCTTCGACGGCAGCATCAACCATATCGCAGCCTGGGTAATCGGCACACGCAACACCATCAAGGCGCTGCTGCGTGCCATGCTGGAGCCCATTGCTGAACTCAAAGCGATTGAACTGGCCGGAGACTATACTTCACGCCTTGCACTTGTGGAGGAATTCAAATCCTATCCGTTTGGAGCGGTCTGGGATTACTACTGTGCATCACAGAACACACCGGTCCGCGAAGGCTGGCTGGCAGATGTGAAGGCTTATGAGCAGGAAGTATTGTCGGTAAGATAAGGAACGATATAAGGTGAACTAATTATCTACCTAAAGGCAAAGCAGCGGAGGGGAAGTTTGGAACTGTAGGAGCGAATGCGTCCGCCTTTAGGTTTGGATTTCTACCGTGAATAGCGGTTAATTAAGGAAATCCAAACCTAACAGCGGCCGGAAGTCCAAACATTCCCCGCAGTAGCGTACTATGCCGATTAGGC
>CAKMKL010000115.1 GCA_927443375.1 uncultured Paenibacillus sp.
CGACCCTGTACGGGCGCTACGAATACATCCAGTTGCCGGAGATCGGCGAAACCTTCATGAATTTTCTAAAGATATTTTTGAAGAGGCAGTTGCCCGGATGCAAGAAAGAGGTCATCAGGTCATTCTCGGTCAGACGGTCTACAAGAAGGACAAAGCGAAGTCTGCACCGGGCAAAGAGCGGGGAATGGAGTTCAATCAGATGATGCAGGATGAAGCCGTCGATCTGATCATTCCGCCATGGGGCGGAGAACTGCTGATTGAAATGCTGGAGTTCATTGATCTTGACCGGGTACAGGGAAAGTGGATTCTGGGATTTTCTGATATTAGCCTTCTGCTGCTCACCATTACCTGATGTCAAGCGTTTCAATGAGGAGATTATTCATGGGGAGCCTATACTCTGGTATCTGGAAAACTGTGAGCTGAATACTGTGGATGTCCGCAGATCACTTGTTCAAATGAGACATGCAGGCTGGTTCGATAACTGTTCCGGAGTTCTGTTCGGGCGCAGCGGAGGCAATCAGCCGGTTGATAATTATACGGCAGAGGATCTCTACCATGATCTTTCGGAGGAACTGCAGCTGCCGGTTATTTATGAGATGGATTTCGGACATGTCCCCCTGCAGATGACGCTGATTAATGGTGCCTATGCCGAGGTAGAGGTAGTGAACGGCGAAGGTACCCTTAAGCAATATTTCCGCGAATAGTGAAAATATAACAAAGAGACAGCCCGGCGGGCTGTCTCTTTTGCTGAGCTTGCTGAGGGTTTTACGTATTCACAATAGCGGTAATTTCCTCATCAAGGTCCAGCCGCACATCTTCACGGTAAGCGCGGATGTTGTATTCACTATGCAAGTAGCGGAGAATGGCTTCGATCATATTAGACTCTACAAGATACTGGCTTCGCCCCTGGATCCAGACTTCGGCGGTGTAGCCGGTATCTTCCTCCCAGCTAAGCTCCACCTGCACGTCCTGGACACGTACCGCTTTGCGCTCAGCCATATGCAGGCAGATGGCATTGATAATTTCATCCATACTAAGAACGGTAGTTGGCATTAGTAGCGGCTGTTCCTTTCTTCAAGTCTGCGTCGTTCCCTTCTGCGGCGGAAGAAGGACATGATCAGCACCACGACAAAGTAGATGGCGAGCATATTAATCAGGAATCCGAGAATATTACCGAAGGCGCCCATTCCGGCGAACATGCTGCCGAAGAGGAAGCCGGCGAGTCCGCCGATCATTAATCCCTTCATTAAGCTCCCGCCGCTGAAGAATCCCCGTTTTGCAGTGGAACCGGCAGTTCCTGCCGTAGTGCCTTTGGTGCTATCACTTTTTTTCACGTTATCTGTAGTTGATTTTTTGGGAGTCGTGGTAAAGCCGCGGCTTCCGGATTTGAACCCCCCGCGTCTCGCATCTGCGAAATCGGGAACGGTAACAGCAAAGAACAGAGTAAAAGCCATTACGATCATCATTACACGTTTCATGGATTTCATTTAGTACAAGTACCCTCCTAAAGGTTGTCTTGAAATTTTGTGGTTCTGTCCAGTAATACGTAGTATGCCCTAGGAGGTTTCAATTTTAATTAAAATTATTACAAGTTAACACACACCTGAAGCCAGTTTAGAGCAAAAAAAGAGCGTGGACTGAGGTCCACGCAAACAGCAGTTTCAGAGAGTTGCCTTGTTCTCCACATACCCGTCCGAGACAAGTTCAAGCGCTCCGGTAGCCGGATCAATGATCATGCCATGCACAGGAATGTTTGGGGGGAGTAAGGGATGGCGCTTAATCAGCTCCACAGTCTGAATTACCCCTTCTTCCACATTGTCAAACCCGCGCAGCCATTTGGTTAGTTTGATTCCTGAGTTCTCCAGCGTGGACAGCACCTCATCGGAAACACCGCGTTCTTTGATCGAATTGATCATTTTATCCGCGTTCAGTGAAGCCATACCGCATTCATAGTGTCCGACCACAACCACTTCATCCGCATCCAGTTCGTACAGTGCAACCATTACGCTGCGCATAACCGATCCGAAAGGCTGGGAGATGATCGCACCAGCGTTTTTGATGATTTTGACATCACCATTTTTGAAATTCATCGCTTTAGGCAAAAGCTCTACCAGCCGCGTATCCATACACGTGATGATGATCATTTTTTTATCCGGAAAGCGGCTGGTCAGATAGGCTTCATATTCTTTCTTCTCTACAAAGTTCTTATTAAAATTCAAAATATCCGAGATTTGAGTCATGATCATTCTTCCTCCCAAAGTTTTTTTGTGTGTATCTTCTTTAACATACTTGGTACAAAACGGGCTTCAAAAGCGTACACTTATAAATTTATTGAGCCTTTACGTATGTACGTTAGGTCTGACGGGCCGTTGTTTCGCAAAAATTTCCTGCTGGCGGGCGTAAATGAACTGGCGATCCGGAACATTGATTCCATCGCAGCCGCAGCCCTCAGTATCAAACAAGAATTTTATAAAACCAGGCTTACCGCCAAGCCTCACCGTCAGCTTCCTCTCTGCCAGCGGCGTAACTTGAATGTTCATGTTCTGTTCACGCTCCTTGAGTATGTGTGATTAGAAGATATATTTCAAATTTGAAGCTGAATGCTTTGAAATGATTATACGGATTATAATTAACGCCCGTCAATATCCCCGAATATTCAATGCTTCTTCATAATGCTGATCGTTATAACATTACCTTTCCAGGATTAGCATTACTATAGCCCTCGGTAAATCTGGTGTCCAGTACCACAACTGTTTTTGGATCTTCTGGTTGGGAAGACTCTTCAAGCTGCTCTAGGTACCTGGCGCGGTTGATTATACTGATCTAAAAAAGTATCATCAAGAGGAGTTAGCAAAACAGAGAAAGCAGGTGCGTAGGGATGGAACAAGCAGTAAAAGAAGAATGGGAGAAGTTTCAGGAGCTTTTATCCAAAATCAGCGGCTATAACGAAGCTATCGGACTCCTTCATTGGGATTTGCGCACAGGCGCCCCGCGAAAGGGAGTAGAGGTCCGCTCGGGAACAATCGGTATGCTCTCCGGAGAGCTGTTCAGACTGGAGACCTCTCCGGAGATGGGCGAATTTACTAAGTTTTTCAGCCGTCCTGACGTTGCGAACCAGTTAAGTGATGCCCAGAACAAAATCGTTAAAGACTGCCTCAAGGAATATGAACGCAGCAAGAGCATTCCTTCCAAAAAATTCGAGGAGTACTCCGTTCTGGCAGCCCATTCCGAGAGCATGTGGGAAGAAGCCAAGGAAAATGATGATTTTGCTTCCTTTGAGCCTTATTTAAGTAAGATTGTCGCCTTCAAACAGGAATTTATTGATTACTGGGGTGTCAAGGATACCCGCTACGATACGCTGCTTGATATGTACGAGCCCGATTTGACTGTCGCCAAAGTGGATGAAATCTTCGGCCGCCTGCGCGCCCGTCTTGTGCCGCTCGTAGAGGCGATTAGTGCTTCTCCTAACAAGCCTGATACCGGATTTCTGAGCCAAATCTACGCCAAAGAGCAGCAGGAGAAATTCGGCCTGTTCGTGCTGGAGCAGATGGGCTATGACTTTGAAGCAGGACGCCTTGATGAGAGTGTGCATCCGTTCGCTACCGGACTGAATCCGGGCGATGTGCGCATCACGACCAATTATTTGCTCGATAATGTAACAAGCGCTATTTTCAGCTCGCTCCATGAAGGCGGACACGCTCTGTATGAGCAAAATATCAGCAAGGATCTGGTTGGTACACCGCTGGCTACCGGCACCTCCATGGGAATCCATGAATCCCAGTCAAGACTGTGGGAGAATATGATCGGCCGAAGCCGTGCTTTCTGGCAGCGTTACTATGGTGATTTGCAACAGCATTTCCCTGAGCAGCTGGCGAATGTTGAAGTGGAGCAGTTTTACCGCGCAATCAACAGTGTGGCCAATTCGTTTATCCGGATTGAAGCGGACGAGCTGACGTATAACCTGCACATCATTGTCCGTTATGAAATCGAAAAGCTTATTTTCAATGAAGGCCTTGAGGTTAAGGATCTCCCTAAGGTCTGGAATGCCAAATATCAGGAATACCTGGGCATCACTCCGCCTTCCGATGCGCTGGGGGTACTGCAGGATGTTCACTGGTCCGGCGGCGACTTCGGTTATTTTGCTTCCTACTCCCTGGGGAATATGTATGCGGCACAG
>CAKMKL010000116.1 GCA_927443375.1 uncultured Paenibacillus sp.
ACATGGACGTAGTAAGGGTGGAGTCATCCGGTCCGCCTGCAAGGAACAGCTGCGGAATATCGAACATGGTCAGACCGCCGACCATCGATGTAATCAAAGTAAATAGTAATATCGTCCGCAGACTTGGCAGCGTGATGCGGAAGAAGGTCTGGAACCCGTTCGCGCCGTCAATCGCCGCTGATTCAAAGAGCGCAGGGTTAATACCCATAACGCCTGCCACAAGAATGATCATAGTATTGCCATACCACATCCAGAACTGGATGAACGCCACAACGCCGCGTGCCGTCGTCTTGTCCTGAAGGAAGAAAATCGGGGCATCGGTCCATCCCAGCATTTGAAACAAACTGTTTACGGGACCCATCGGATAGGCAAACAACGTGCTGAACAGTACGGCAATCGTACTTGCAGTGATAATATTCGGCATATACAGCAGAACCTTGAAGAGGCCTTTTCCCTTTATGTTAAGACGCGCATTTGTAAACCATGCAGTGAGCAGGAGCGCGAGGACAATCTGGGGAACGAAGTTGAGAATCCATAGTAACCCGGTATTGATCAGTGACTTCCTGAAGGATGCATTATCAAAGAGAAGATCTTTAAAGTTCTGAAAAGGATTATCGAGAATGTGAATTGGTTTGGGTATTAATCCCTGCATATTGGTGAATCCGATAAATGCCGTATATAAAATGGGATACAGCGAAAAAATCAGAAATGCCAGGACAAACGGGAAGGTAAAAATATAGCCGAATTTCGAATAGTTGACACCTTTGCGGCGCATGCTCTCACCTCATTAATTGATATGAAGGGGCGGGAAAACTCGCCCGCCCCTTCTGCTACCGCTTATTCGCTTTCAATGTTAAGCTGGTCTTTAACTTGTTGTTTGAAGGTTGCAATCGCTTTATCACGTGACTTTTTACCTGCTGTGTATTCACGTACTTGATCACGCCAGAGCTTATTGATTGTTTCGTCGTATTGGGTCAAGTTCTTACCTGAAGCGTTTGCATTAGCTGGTACGAAGACATCGAACATATTCTGTCCGCCGAGCAGTGGAACTTCACCATTGGATTTGCCCATGACTACGGAGGAAGCTACGCTATCCTTCGTGCCTTGCTCGCCTTCCTTCATAGTGCCGTTAGCCCAGTAATATTGGAGGCCTGTTTCGGAAGTATCGAGTGTAACCCATTTAATAAAGTCGGCAACCGCTTGTTTCTTGGCTTCATCCTTAGCAGCTTCTTGGCTGGCAAGCAACCAGGTGCCTCCCCAGAAGAAGCCTGTTGGCGGCTCAGTTACAGCCCAGTCGCCATTGGTGTCTTTCACTTGACCGTTCATTACGTAGTTAATGAGCCAAGCCGGACCGAAGAATCCAAAGATCGGCTGTGCGCCGGTACCGGACATATCCGCGTACCAGGCTTCTGTCCAGTCTGTCGTATCATTATGATAGCCATTGTCTTTCAGCTTTTTGGAGAGATCAAGGAACTCTTCGCGCTTAGGATCAATATGGAGCTTGCCGTCTACAAGCCAGCCCTTGTCAGAACTGTTTTCAATCGGGTGCCAGATGTCTCCGTCGCCGGATACAATGCCGTATCCTTTAGCTTTCAGCTTAGCAGCTGCATCGAAGAATTTATCCCAGCCGGGTCCAACTTCAGTTTTGATTGTAGCCGGATCGTCTGTTCCGAATACTTCCTTGGCAATCGAACGGCGATAGATAAAGGCACCGCCAGTCGCCTGGTAGCCAAGACCCTTCAGCTGTCCGTCTTTACTGCCGATATCTACGGAGTATTGGGCGATGCCCGCATCCTTAACCATCTGGTCATCAAGTCCCAGGTCAGCATAATTAGCGGCATAACTGGAAGCGTCGCCTTGTGTATACTTGAGCACGAATGCCGATTCAGCGGCATAAATATCCGGGGCATCTTTACCGCCAGCGGCCAGGGCCTGGTCAAGAGCCGGCTGATAGGCGCCATCGGTGGTAGCGATCACTGTAGTTTTGAACTCCACATTCGCATCAGGATGGACTTCCAAATACTTCTTGGTCATGTTCGGAATCTCATCCGTGAAACTCCAGAGATTGATGGTGACTTTCTCGCCATTACTCTTTGCCGGAGCTTCGGTAGCGCTTGCAGCTGGGGCTGTAGTTGGGCTTGATGCGTTTGAGTTCGAGTTTGAATTTGAGTTACCGCCGCACGCTGCGAGAGCAGATGACATCACGAGCAATGTGGAGATTCCTACTAAAACACGTTTCATACTTTTCATACTTTGCCTCCCCTTTTTTTCTTAATCACTCGGTTTTTGTAACCGCATTCATATTATAGAACCTAGAGGTTCCGGACATAAGTAACCTGCCATTGGGAGAAATTCCACTATTTTTGGATTTCACTCCCTATTAGACAAAAAAAGACACCCAGGCTATACCTGGGCGTCTCCATGCTCTCTAATCTTCTATTATTCTAGTTCAGCAGGTTTTGTAATCGGTGTAACCTTGTTGTTCTTAGAATATTTAGCTTCAATTTTCGTAGTGTATGTATCCTTCGTTCCGTCCGCAGCCAGCGCATAACTCAGATCAACGGTCAGCTTCTCTGTCTGCCAGGTCTTGGTATTGAGGAACAATTTCCAGGTTGCGCTTTTCGGCAACAGCGTTTCACCGTCCCAGAGATTTTCCTGATCATAGAGTGCAATGATTGCCTTAGCCGCTGCCGGATCGGTTACCGTAAATTGCAGAACGGTCTGGGTGCCGACAGTCGTGACTTTCATCGACTTTTTAACATTTTTGACCGAATTCAGCATCGATGCAGGATCATACTGGGCCTTGGAATAAAAAGATTCCCATTCCTTCTTCTCCAGCTCAAGCCAATATTGTGCCTCAGGGTCAATGGGCTCTCCGTCGCCGTCTGTTACTGCATCAGAGCTGCTAACCTCTCCGGTATCTGCTGCTGTATCCTCAGAGTCAGCAATAAGCTCGCTTCCGTCTACAAGATAGTAGAATTCCTTGTCATTAGCATATAAATCGTAGGATGTTTCCAGTAAACTGATATCCACGCTGCCTGCTGCTGCAAAATTCGGCAGACGGCTGATATCCAGCTTCAGTGTGTTGGTGTTGCTGACCTTCACTCCGCCGGTCTGAATCTCCTGTTTCTTGATTACATCCAGGTGGAAATTCTTCAGCGTTTTGGCGGCTGCCGTTACTTTGCCGATGACTTGATCCACGGTAGGCGGTTTGGCAGCTGTTGTTGCTGCTGAGGCTACTTCAGGACCAGGCATCCAGCCCGCCGTTCCGGACAGCAATAATGCTCCCGCAGCCATAAGTGTACCTACTGTTTTTGAAACCTTCTTCATGTAGTTCCCCTTTCGGGTCCTTGCGTTAATCATAGATATCCCTATGCAGCCTGGCGATCATGGCCTTCTATCAAGCGGCTTTAGACCCATGGCTTTGTGTCATCCTCTTTCGGGGATTTTACCTTTAACGCGGACATTTCGATTATTGGATTTAACTTCCGGGACGCTTGTCCCTTTAATAATTTACCATGGTTATAATTACCTGTAAAACAAAACCGGTCTTAGTCCCTGCAATTCAGGACCAAGACCGGTTTGTGGTTCTTAAAATACGCTTAATACGCTATTCTTCTCCTGTTCCCACACTGGAAAGGAAGAACTCATATTCAAGGCTCTGCTCTGCCGGAATCGTATATTCCTTATGCACCGGCGCGCCCCAGCTATCATCTCCGCCTACACCCATTTGTCTTCCGGCTATCGTCACTACAGTGTAGTGAACGGGCGGGAGCTCAAACGGATGTGCGGCATGCTCCAGCTCAAACGCGGTGTACGGGGACAGGTTACACTCTACCGGCGCAGCTGCTGGAGCCGAGATCTGCAGGCCAATCCCCGCTTCATCGGTAATTTTCACCCGGCGTACCCCGGTACGGTTACCCGATTCCTGCGGCACGAGATACCTGGACGGCAGCTCCTGCACCTTCCGGCTGAACACGCCAAGTCTGGCGCCGAATGCACGGTCAATGTAATTTTCCTCAGGCCCCATCGCATACCATTCCGACTGATTGTAATCCGCTGACATTTTGAAGGACAACGCTACGATCGGTAGGTCCGGAAGTCCGGATGCACCGGTGTAACGTGCACGTACCCTTACTGTTCCATCGCCGTAGACGGTATATGCTGTCTTGAACGCCAGCTCTTCATGAATGCTGAACCGGTAATCGAAGCTTACCGTTACTGCACCTTCCAGCTGCTCAAGGCTGACCTCAACGCATTTGCGGGCCAGGCTTGCCGCATACCAGCATCCGCCATGGTACCCGAGCTGGGTTCCCTTGTCATTGTCGGTTGTCGCACGCCAGAACAGCGGTGCCGGAGGAGCCTCAATCATCTCACGGCCATAGTAGTTCAGTGATACCAGTGAACCCACCTGCTTGGAGAACAGTACGGTGAAGCCTTCGCCGAGAACGCCGATCTGCACATCCCCTTCCACAACCTTAAGTTCACCGGCTGGTTGCTCTGTTCCTGTCTCCTCAACTACAAAGACAGATTCGCCAAAGGCAATTTCATATCCCGCTTCGGCCCAAAGCTCTTCTTCCTTCAGTACCAGAGAAGCCTGGATGCTGTATTCGCCCGGAGTTCCTTCCGTATGTGGCAGCTTAATCGGTACCAGCACTTCACTCTGTGGAGCTGCATTAACTTCAGCAGTCCATTTGCCAAGCAGTTCGCCGTCACAGTACAGGCTATATTCCAGTGCCAGATGATCCGTTCCTGCGAACAAACTTTCATTCATTACCCGGATGCCTGTCCGGCCCGGTTCAAGCTTGTAATTCTGGTACAGGAATTTAACCTCCTGCATCTTCGGTGTCCATTTACGGTCGGCATACACAATGCCGTTGCCGCAGAAGCTGTAATCCGTCGGACGGTCGCCAAAGTCGCCGCCATAAGCGAAGAACTCGTTACCATAGCGGTCCTTCTTCAGAATCGACTGGTCAATGTAATCCCAGATGAAGCCGCCCTGATACATGGGGTATTTGTTCTCAAGCTCAGTGTACTTATGCATACCTCCAACTGAATTGCCCATCGCATGCATGTATTCGCAGCTAAGATAAGGCTTGTCCGGATTACTGTTCAGATACTCTTCGATATCCGCCGGCTTGGCATACATCCGGCTCTCCATATCGCTTGTCGCATTGTAATTGCGGTCATAGAACACGCCTTCATAGTGAACGAGACGGCTGTTATCCCGGCTGCGGAACCAGTTCGCCACATCCAGAATGACTTGGCCTGCGTAGGATTCGTTACCGCAGGACCAGATTAGGATGGACGGATGATTCTTGTCCCGCTCTACCATATTAATCGCACGATCCAGCACGATATCATGCCATTTCGGGTCATTGTGCGGAATATTCCAGGACGGCTCAACTGCGCCCATCTTCTGCCAGGAGCCGTGCGTTTCCAGGTTCATTTCGTCGATGACATAAACTCCGTATTCATCGCACAGCTCATACCATAACGTCTGGTTAGGATAATGTGAAGTACGTACAGCGTTAATGTTGCTTCTCTTCAGCGTTTGAATATCCCACAGCATATCCTCGCGGGTAATGTTGCGGCCTGTGCGGCAGTTGAATTCATGGCGGTTGACGCCTTTGAATACAATCCGCTTGCCGTTGATGCACATCAGCTTGTTTTTCATCTCGAACCGGCGGAAGCCGGCCTTCTGCACAACGGCTTCCACTACCGCTCCGTCTGCACCGGTTAGCGAGATACAAACCGTATAGAGATAAGGATTCTCTGCACTCCAGGTCAGCACATCTGCCACTTCACCGGAAAGCGTAAGCTCCTGTCCGTCAAAGGTTCCTTCAGTGCTCAGACGGACTTCACCGTCCCGGTCCTTCAGCTCAAGCTTGGCGCTGACGGCTTCCTGCGGCGTTTCCAGCAGCCGCATGGTTACGTTCAGGATGCCTTTAGTATACGAATCATCCAGCTCCGCCCGCACCTCAAGATCACGGATATGAACCTTCGGAACAGTGTACAAATAGACCTCCCGGAAAATCCCGGAGAAACGCCAGAAATCCTGATCCTCCAGCCAGCCCCCGGTACTCCGCTGATACACTTCAACGGCCAGTTTGTTTTTGCCCGCCCGCATAAACGGGGTCAGGTCAAATTCCGATGGAGTGAAGCTGTCCTCGGCATAGCCGACGAATTCGCCGTTCAGCCAGACATAGAAGGCCGACTCCACACCCTGGAAGGAGATGAAGAGCGGTCCGTTCTCCATATTCTCCGGCAGGCGGAATTCCTTTACATAGCTGCCAACCGGATTATGCTCTGGAGAGATATGCGGCGGGCGGAGATCAATCAGTCCATCCCACGGGTACATTGTATTGACATATTGCGGCCGGCCGTGGCCCTGCAGCTGAATATGTCCGGGAACCTGAATATTGTCCCAGCCGGTACAATTATAGTCTTCCTTATAAAACGCTTCTACACGGCTCGCCGGATTCGGCGCATAGCTGAATTTCCAGCTCCCGTTCAGGCTGTAGCGCATATCCATCGACGCTCCGGCCTCTGCCTCAGCCATATTACTATAATAACGGTGGTCCGAATGAGCCGCCACCCGGTTCACCTTAAAGGTACCCGGATCTTCCAGCCAGCTCAAGCTTGGGTTAACTGCCAATTTCATTTCCTCCTTAGATAGAAAGTGAACTTTCAATCATTATTTCACTGATCCCACCATACCGGCGACGAACTGCTTCTGCATCAGGAAGAAAACCAGTGCTGTCGGAAGTGTAGAGATGACAACTGCAGCCATAATCACGCCGAAATCCGGGGAGTAGCTGGAGCCCAGGTTCGAGATCAGCAGCGGAATGGTCCGTTTCTCCGGGGTCTGCAGCACGATCAGCGGCCAGAGGTAGTTATTCCAGCTGGACATGAACGTGATGATTGCGGCAGCGGAGTAGGTAGTCTTCATCGTCGGAATATAGATTTTGAAGAACAGACCCAGCTCCGATAATCCGTCGATCCGTCCGGCTTCCAGCAGCTCCCGCGGAAACATTTTCGAGCTTTGCCGGAAGAAGAAAATCAGGAACGCCGTAGTGAACGTCGGCAGGACAACCGCAGCAACTGTGTTAACCCCGATAAGCGGAGCAGCAGCCGACAGTTTGGAGAACATTTGATACAGCGGAACCATTAGCGCGGCGAAAGGGATCATCATGGATAATAATAACAGATTGAAGACCATATCTTTCGCTTTGCTGCGGTAAATTTCAAATCCGTATCCGGCCAGGGAGGCAACCAGCAGGGCCAGAACCGTTGTTGTCAAGGCAATTTTGAGTGTATTCCACAGGGCAGGTACAAGGTTGATGGACTCTGTCAGCTTGCGGATATTATCAAACAGATGTGTACCGGGTAACATTCTTCCCTGGGTTACGTCTACGGAAAGATTGGTGGCGCTGATAATCATCCACAGAAACGGAAAAATCGAAACAAACGCTACAATAGACAGAAAAACATAAATTGGGGCACGGCGTAAAGTTCTCATTATTTATCATCACCTGCCAGTTTGATTTGAAGGAAGGCCAATACAATGATCATGATTACGATGGAATACGATACCGTAGCAGCATATCCAAAGTCAGGCGTGTACTTGAACGAAAGATTGTAAATATATTGGGAAATGGAGAGCGTCGCGTTACCGGGACCTCCCTTGGTTATATTCATAATTTCATCGAACAGCTGCAGGGTACCAATAGTCGAGGTAATCGACGTAAAGAGAATGATCGGTTTAAGCAGCGGTACAGTAATCGAGAAAAATTGTCTCGGGCCCGAAGCACCGTCAATCCGTGCAGCTTCATAAATGGAACTGTCGATGTTTTGCAGCGAGGAGAGGAAAAAGATCATATTGTATCCCGTCCAGCGCCAGGTAATGGCGATTATAATGGTAACTTTCGCCCAGAAAGGATCGGAGATCCACTGGATGGGTTCAGACAGGATGTGCATGTTCAATAAAGCCAGGTTGATCAGACCGTCATTTCCAAACAGATATTTGAATACAACGGAGTAGGCTACAAGTGAAGTTACGCAAGGTAAGAATATCGCAGTACGGAAAAAGCCTTTGAAGCGCAGCTTGCTGTCATTCAGCAGTACCGAAATCATCATCGCGAACACGATCATAACCGGCACCTGCACAATCAGGAATAAGAAGGTATTCTTAACGGCGGTAAAAAAGGTTTTATCACTCAGCAGGCGCTTGTAATTCGCTAATCCGTCGAAGTGGAGATTAGCCCCTGCGCCCGTTTTGAACGAGAGCAGCAGAGCCTGAATCATTGGATAGAAATAAAACAGACAGATCATGAGGACGGCCCCGGCAATAAATAACCAGCCGGTAAGCTTAGCGCGGTTGCGTATGGTATGGTTCACAGCTCTCATTCCTTTCTCTATGCAGGCGTAAATCTTGTTAAAAGGAGAATCCGCCGTCCTCCGTCCTGGCACTAGACGGCAGGTTAGGAGGACAGCGGATCAATCAAGTGCTACAGTTTTTACTGGATTTGGGACTCAGCCTGGGACTGTGCATCGCTAAGCGCTTTGTCCAGCTCCGTGCCGTTCAGGAAGTTCTGCATTTCAACCTTGAGGATATCCTCAATGGCATAAGTGTGCAGGCCGTAGTTTACGTTCGGGATTTCAGCTGTCCATTTGGCAAAGTCAGCGATTACCTTTTGTCCGCCGAAGAATTCATCAGCAGCACCATAAGCTTCGCCTTCAGCAGCAGGTTTGTATGTTCCTACAACGCCTATATCAGTGACAAGCTTCTGGTACAGAGCCACGTCGGAGCCGAGTGTTGCACCCAGGAATTTGACAGCTGCTTCTTTACCGTCATTGTTAAGTACATACCAGGAGCTGCCGCCGAGGTTCGATGCATGTACAGAGTTTGCTGCATTTTTGAGTTTAGGGAAAGGAACTACCGCCCATTTGCCGGACTGGTCAGCAGAAGCTTTTACCGAAGGTGTAATCCAGTTACCGGTAGGAACGGAGGCAACGGCACCGCTGTTGAAGCCGGCAAGGAACGAGCTCCAGTCAGAGTTGACTTTAACGATATCGGCATTCATCAGCTCTTTGTAGCTTTCGAATGCTTCTTTCAGAACTGCGTTGTCTTTCAGGTCAGGTGTTGTACCGTCTTCTTTCAGATACCAGGAGCCTGCGGACTGGATCATCATGCGGATCAGCCCCAGATCGTTAGGGTCCTGGGTCAGCATGTCTTTGCCTGTTTTGGCTTTAACAGCTTTACCGATTTCAATGTATTGCTGCCAGTCGATATCCTGAAGATCGTCAACGGTATAGCCTGCTTCCTGCAGATAATCTGTGCGGACATAGAGGCCTACAACACCGGAATCAAACGGTACGCCGTATTGCTTGCCGTTAAAGCTGGTTGGTCCGAGCTTGTATTCGGCGAAGTCAGAAGTTTTAATCGCATCTCCCAGTTCCTGAAAAGCGTCTGGATACGTTTGCAAGAAGCTCTGTGCACGGTAATCTTCAATCAGAACGATGTTAGGCAGACCGGAAGCGGACCCGGAGTTAAGTCCTGTGTTCAGCTTCTGGATAATATCATCCTGCGCATATTCAACAACCTCGATTTGCGCATCCGGATTTTTTGCCACATAAGCATCCTTAGCCAGATTCATTGCAGCGATGTTGAAGTTTTTGTCCCAAGCCCAGACTGTGATTTTCTGGGAGCCTGCTGCATTCCCTTCCGTTCCGGTATTGGCCTCGTTTTTGGTATTGGAGTTGCTGGAGCATGCTGTCAGCAGCATAAATCCGGCGAGCAGAAGCGCGGTAGCTTTTTTCTTCATGATGTATATCCCCCTAACATGTATTTGAAAGTGCTTTCTTTTAAAGAATATCATCCCGGATGCTCATTTCGTTAGAAATGATTTTAGTTAAAATAGTGATAATATTGTCTACTGTATCCGCTTCCACGGTCCACAGATTAGCATTATTTTTCCCCTTTCGCACTTTTTTTAGGTCAAACAGGCCTCACAGATGCAAGAAGCCGGCGCCGGTATGCGGCGCCGGCTTGCGGCGTAGCTGTCATATTATGCTACAAAATCATTGTTTCAATGCGCTGCTTCAGCAAGGTATTCTGATAGAGACCTTTGTCCCCTGCCCCGGGGTGCTTGAGATGGACACGCCATACGGTTCCCCGTACAGCAGCAGCAGGCGGTCATGAACATTACGGATACCAATGCCGCTGAACAGCTGGCGGCTGCTTGTGGAAGCGGGAATGGTCTCTTTGTTGTGCAGATCCATACCATCACCCGTATCCACCACCTCGCAGTGCAGTATATCCCTATCCTTCATGATGGTGACATAGATATAGCCCGAGCTTTTGATATTAAAGGCGTGAAAGAAGGCATTCTCAATAAAAGGCTGCAGAATCAGCTTGGGTACCTTGGCGCTCATGCAATCCGGCGAGACAAAAGTCTCCACCTTAATCCGGTTTCCGTTACGCACCTGGTTGATAAATACATAATGCTTCAGGTTGATCAGCTCGTCCTCTACTGTAATTGTTTCTTTAACATTGCTGATCGTATTCTGCAGCAGCGAAATTAGCGCATGAATCGTCTCCGTCGCCTGCTCCTTGCTGCCCCGCTGCACCAGGATATTAACCGATGCCAGTGTATTGTACAGAAAATGGGGATTGATCTGCTGCTGCAGAGCGGCCAGCTCCGCATTGCGCTGCTCCTTCTGCGTCTCTACCAGCTGGGCAACATAATCATTCAGCTCCCTGAGCATGTAGTTGAACGCCGTACTCAGCTGTCTTGTTTCATAGCTGCCGGTGACAGCCATATAGTTATGAAAATTCTTTTTGGTCACATTGGACATTTTTTTGACCAGCGTGCGTAGGGACTTCGTCAGCCGTTTGGTCAGGAAATAGATTAGGAGCAGCGCAACCGCTGCAATCGCCCCGCCGATCAGAAAAAGCATCTTTTTATCAAACAGCGTGCCAATGGTCTCATTTTTATCAATCAGATTCACAATATAAAAGTTATAGGACGGCAGATAATCGGCCAGCACAATGACTTCCCGCCCGCCGAGTGTCAGCTCCTGGCTGGCAAGCCCCGATTCGGCAATCTGCTTCGCGCTGTTTAGAAGGTCGGGAGACAGACTGCCGACCTTCTCCGTCCGGTTACTTGACACAATCCGTCCCGCAGTATCCAGAAACATGACATCATTGCCCTTACTCGTAAAGCTGGCGTAGTTCTTGCGGAAATCACTCTCACGCGTGAACATATACAGCGTGCCATACGGCTTGGTAAGTCCGGGTGCAGTCAGCGCCTTGGCGGCAACCAGATAACGGCTCTCTGAATTCAGCGGGCTGGCGTCCATAAAGGTGTAAAACAGCTTCCCGCCCTGCTCCTTCGCAGCCGCTGTAATCGGATTGTTCCTTAGCTGCTCGGAAGAGCCGGACCAGTAGGTCACATCGCTGGTATAGCTTCTTCCGTTCCCTCCCAGTATGGACAGGCCGATATTAGCCGCCCCGACACCGGACTGGATACGGTCCATCTGGTCGCGCATGCTGTAGTACCTCCGGAAATTAGCCAGCGAGCTGCCGTCCTTCTCGGTCATGAAGCTGCGGATGACGCCGCTCTGCCCGACATTTATCGCTGTATTCACGGTAGTATAATATGAGTTATCCAGTGCACTTTTAATCTGGTCGATGATTTTTGAATTGGTAATGCTGAACGTCTGTACAAACAGCCTTTGCGACATTTGCGCCGTTACCGTGGTAATCAGCACTGTAACGAGCACGATGCTAATGACCATGACGACGAAAATTTTGCTGAACAGGCTCTGGTCCCTAAGCTTTCTGAGCCATTTTTCCATTAGTCCCATTTCGGGCTCCTTCCGACTCCTGCATTATCCCTTCCGGTATTGGCTGGGCGAAATCCCCATCAGCTTGCGGAATACTCTGGTGAAATAGCTATGGTCTGAATATCCCACAAGACTGCTGATCTCGGCAATCGACAGACTCGGGTTCTCTTTCAGCAGCAGGCAGGCTTTTCCGATCCGCACCCGGTTTAAATATTCGTTGAAGCCTTCCTTATTGTGCAGGGTAAAATAATTCGACAAATAGGACGGGTTAAAATGAAACTCCCGGGCGACTTCCGTCAGCGTAAGCTGGCCTGAATAATGCTCATCGATATACAGGAGAATCTTTTGCATCGCCGGTGTACCGCCACGGTTCTTCGTAACGCATTCGGTCGCATCTTGCAGAAACTGCAGCAGCCGCTCCTCCGTCTCCCCAATATGCCGGGCTTCATGGATGGAGCGGAAGTACTCATATTTACTGTCATCCAGGGCACGGGCTTCATAATGGAATTGCAGCAGCATACCGATGATCTGGAAAATGCTGTGGCACAGGAGGGACTTAAATTCGGACACCCCCGTATCGCGGCGGCCGGACATCGAGGATACATAGGCACTGAGCCGGGTAAAAGCCTGATCGAACTCCTGCCGGTTCAGCTCTGCAGCGAAAACCTCCTGGTCAAAGACCGGTCCCGGCTGCACCTCCCCGCCATGATCCACCAGCAGACAGCGTTCCGGCAGGAAAAACCTGCGGTCCAGCAGTTGTATCAGATCATCCGCATAGATGGTATGCAGCGCCTCCAGCTCCGTAAAGGTTCGGCTGACCGCCAGATTCAGGAACATATTCGTCCGGATGCCGGCTGCGAATACCTGCTCTGCCAGCTGCATCAGTGCCTCCCGCTCCTCCACAGTCAGGTTAAACAGGAAACGAACATGCCCCTCCAGCGGAGACAGTCGGCGGAAGGCCACCCGGCTGCCGCTCTGCAGCAGGGAACGGATGCTGCTCTCCAGCCACTCTTCCTTGCGGCTAATGGCGGCGGGATCGTCCCCTGTATCCGCAAGCAGCAGCATAAATTCCGGAAAAGGAAACATCGCCTGCAGCGCTTCCGCCTCATACTCAACGGGATAGCCGCTAACCAGCTTGTCCAGTATATAGTCCGCAGACTGACGCTTGTTGCTTCTCCAGTCCACGTGCTGGAGCTGCGGAATCCGCTGCGCGGTTTTTTTCAGAACGGCCAGCAGGGAAGCCGCCTCCAGCTTAGGCTTCAGAATATAATCGGCGACCCCGCTCTGGAAGGTTGAACGCACATATTCGAACTCACTGAAGCTGCTGAGCACGATCACTTCAATTTCCGGATACATCCCCTTGACGAGCCGGATCAGCTCCTCCCCGTCCATCACGGGCATAACGATATCAGTCAGGATGATATGCGGCCGCTGTATTTCAATTAGTTCCAGCGCTTCTCTTCCGTTGGAGGCTTCACCCGCAATCTGGAACCCTTCCCCTTCCCAGTCCAGCAGATGGATAATCCCCTGCCGCACCAGCATCTCATCATCTACTACTAATATTTTACAGAACGTTGTGTCCATGACTTCTCCTTTTCGGGAAACGAAAATACGATAAAAAACAAAATAAAACCCGCTTGTTCAAGTGGGTTTCAGCTCACAGAGACATAACTTCCAGCTAGAAATGAAATAGCTTTCATAATCTGATTTACATTATAGGTATAGGCCCGAGGACTGTCAATTGCGGGTGGCTGACTGGACCCTATCCCAAAAATAAAGCCATTGCACGCATCCTCTGTATATGCTGGTCCTTGACAGGCGTATGTTATATTAACATTAACGGCATTAAAAATCTGCATACCAAGAGGAGAGAATATGGAACGTAATAAAGTAACACCAGACAACATTACAGAAGAGGACCATCGGCTTTTCGCTTTACTAAGCGTTTATTTAAACCATACATCGGATTTTATTAGCAAAGAGGACATTGAGGAAATTGTTAACTATGGAGTCTCTGCGGAGTATGCTTTTAGCGTTGTATTCGCAGCTGCTTTAGGACTTGATATTGTTGATACGCCTGAGGATAAGGATCTGTTCAACAACTATTTTACCAAAATGATCCATCAACTCGATCCCAACGAATATTATAACAATCCCTATTTTAAGAATATCAGAATACCCGCAATCCGGATCGGCAACAGTGAACTCAAATATGAACAGTACAAGCCCTACGAGGGCTTTGTCTGCAATGACATCATCACCACCCAGGAAGGCAGACAGATCCCGCAGATTGGTTTTTTTGAAACGGATTTTATGTTTCCGGCCGTTTTAGAGAACAATAGAATATGGATGACCATCACACCGAATGAAATTGAAACCATGAAAGACCCTGTCGCTAAAGCATCTGGTAATGTACTGACGTTTGGACTGGGACTTGGCTATTATGCCTATATGATCTCCGAAAAAAATCAGGTTGAACATGTTACGGTTGTTGAAAATAATGAAAATGTTATTCAATTATTTAAGCAATATATTTTGCCCCAATTCAAAAACAGTCAGAAAATAACGATCATCCAGTCAGATGCGTTTGAATACGCACAAGAACATATGGCCAAGGAAAAATATGATTTTGTGTTTACCGATTTATGGCATGATGTTTCGGATGGAATGGACCTGTATTTAAGAATGAAAGGTTTTGAACAAGAACATCCGGGCACTGCATTTATGTATTGGATCGAAAAATCGATTTTGTGCTACCTATAACTTAAGACTAAGGCGGCCTCCGAATACTCCGTTGAATTTAACCCCTGCACACCTGCGCGAAAAAAGTCCCGGTGATCAAAAAGCATCCCCGGGACCTCCATTTATGCTTATCCTGTAACGTTATTTCTGGCTGGCAAGGAATTCATCAAGCTGCTTCTGCTTCTCGGCAATGACTTTGTCGAGTCCGGCTGATTTTTGGGCGGCGATAAACTTGGGCAGCATCTCGTCCAGATCCACCGAGCCCGTCTCAAGCGCCTTCTGATATTCTCTTAAGACGTTGGCCAGCGCTCCGACCTCCGACTTGACCGGCTCGCTGTCAAAGGTAAAGCCGAGTGCCGGCGATGATTTGGCGCCTTCGTTGAATTTTTTGAACTGCTCCCACTTGTCCGGGGCTTCCGAGCTCCACACATAGTTCAGGAATTGGTTCCCCAGCTCCCAAGCGACGCCTGGCGCGTACTGGCCGGATTTGTCCGTCTGGGTCATAACATTGCCGCTGCGCGTATAGTGTGTACCTTCAATGCCGAAGTTCAGCAGGTTGATAATCTCTTGATCGGTATGCAGCAGGTTAATCAGCATCATGGCGCGTTCCGGGTCCTTAGATGTCGTAGAGATGGCCAGCATGGCGCCGGTAGTCTCCGATGTCGCGACCGTTTTGCCTGTCAGCGTAATTTGGGCAAGCTTGCCGTCAAGCGCTGTCGCGGATGCAATTTCCTCTGCCTTTCCCGGCTTGAGCGGCTCTACGGTAGAGAACACGTTGCCGGTCTTGTAGGCATCGAGGGATGAGGTTTGGGAGGTGGCTGCATCCTTATTAATATAGCCCTTCAGGAAATAATCCCGGGTTACTTTCAACGCGTTTAAGTACTGCGGAAACTCTTCGGCCGGTTTGACTTTGGCATCCGTGCCATTCTTATCGATTGCGCCAGGTATCGTCGTATCCCCCAGATAATCCAGCTCTACAAAGGAGTGCGAGGAGAATGTTCCGCCTGTCGTGTACAGCGGGTACATATTCGGCTTTTTCTCTTTGACGATCTTATAGACGGCATCGAGATCTTCGATCTTCTGGACTTTGCTCATATCGATCCCAAGCTCATCGGCAATGTCCTTCCGGTAGACGATGCCCCCTGACGATGCCAGCTCTTTATTCGTTGGGACTGCGTAGTTTTTACCGCCGATTTTGGAGCCGCTTAAGAAGGCTGGATCCAGGCTGTCCTTAATTCCCTGGCCATATTGATCAAGCAGAGGGCCGAGATCCATGTAAACGCCCTTGGCCACATTCTTCGCATAACCGTTCCATGAGGCTGTAAACAGAATGTCTACGGGTTCTCGCGAAGCGATCATGAGGTTAATCTTATCATCCCATGCCCCCCAGTCGATCGGTGCGATATCGATCGTCGCATTGATCTTCTCGGTCAGGATCTTGTTCAGCGCTTCCTCGACAAGAGCTTCGTCCGCCTGAGGTGCGCCTTCGTAAACCAGCTTTAGCTTATAGGGCTTCAGCTTTGACACATCTGTGGATGCGTTACCGGTGCTTGAGTCCGCTGAAGCGTCCGGTGCGGCGCTTGCTGTTCCAGAGTCTTCCGGTGCGGCCTTGTTGGCGTTGTTTGCCTCATTTGAATTGCCGCAGGCTGTAGCCGCCAACGAAGAAACAAGCAGCAGTGTTAGAAGCAGTGCAGTCTTACTTTTGGTATGCTTCATCTTCAATTAATCCCCCCCAAATGATAGATGGTGCCGGCCCCCTCAGCCTTTGACGGAGCCGACCGTAAGTCCCTTAATAAAGTACTTCTGGAAGAACGGATAGGCAAAAACGATCGGTCCGACCCCCACGACGACCATCGCCATCCGCACGGTCTCACTCGGGAAGTTAACCATTCCGCCAGCCCGGGTGATCTCGGCCATTGCGTTCGGGTTGCTGGAGAGATACTGAATATTCACCATCATCTTATAGAGAAAGTACTGAACCGAAATGTTGTGATTGTCGGAAATAAACACCAGGCTCAGGAACCAGTCGTTCCAGTACGTCAGCGTCTGGAACAGTGCGACTGTCGCCAGAACCGGCAGCGACAACGGCAGCACAATCCGGATAAAGATCCGCAGTTCCCCTGCGCCATCAATTTTGGCCGACTCCAGGACCGCCTCAGGTACCGTCTCCTTAAAGAAGGTTCGCATGATCAGCACCCAGAACGCCGACATAATGAGTGGCATGATCAGTGACCACAGCGTATTTCGGAGGTCCAGCATCTGCACGTATACCAGATACCAAGGGACCAGACCGCCGGAAATCAGCATCGTAAGAAAGACAAAGAATGTAAAAAACTTGGCCTGCGGGAAGTGACTCCGCGAAATCGGGTACGCATACAGCGCGATCACGATAACGCTCAGAATCGTACCGATCACCGTGACGGTTATCGAGATCCCGTAGGAATGAACGATCTGATCGATATCTTTAATCAGAAACCGGTAAGCCGCCAGATTAAAGTTCTCCGGCAGGAACCGGTATCCGTGTGTCATGACGGACTGCTCATCAGAGAACGAGACCGATACAATCAGCAGTAACGGCAGGATACAGAGCGCCGAATAGATCACGAAGAAGATGTTGATGAGGGCTGATGCCCTTCCCGACAGCTGATTCTTTGATTGGGAACCGGATACAGATTTGCTCATTATATTTGCCATAGGCGATCCTCTCTTAGAACAGTGCGTTCTCGCGGTTAAAGCGGCGAACGACCCAATTGGATATAAACACCAGCACAAAACCGACTACCGACTGAAACAATCCTGCCGCTGATGAAAGACCGATATCCCCAACCGTCAGGAACGTACGGTATACATAGGTATCGATAACATTCGTGACGGGGAACAACGCCCCTGATTCACGCGGCACCTGGAAGAAGAGACCAAAGTCAGCATTGAAAATCCGGCCAATCTGCAGCAATGTCATAATCGTGATGACCGGCATAATCAAAGGAATCGTGATTTTCTTCATCTGCTGCCACTTGTTCGCCCCGTCAATCGTCGCGGCTTCATAGAACTCTTCATCGATGCCGATGATTGCTGCCATATACACGACTGTATAGTAGCCCATGTTCTTCCACGTGTTGATGATCGGCAGGATGATCGGCCACACTTCCTTCGTGAAGTACCAGCGCACAGGCTCGAGCCCAAGCGCCGGCAGCAGCGTACCGTTGAAGTATCCACGTTCATCGCTCATAAACCCGTACACCAGGTACGAGATGACGATCATCGACAGGAAGTACGGCAGGAACATGATCGTCTGGTGCAGCTTCGAGAGGAAGCGGTTCTTCATCTCGTTAAGCATCAGGGCGAACGCCAGCGGAAACACGATGTTGAGTACAATAAACAGCGAGTTATACAGCAGCGTGTTGCGGATGATAATGTACGAATCCTTCGAAGCAAACAGATATTCGAAATTCTTCATTCCTGTCCAAGGACTTCCCAGAATTCCTTCCTGGTAGTTGATTGTCTTAAAGGCAATAATGATCCCGGACATAGGGATGTAGTTATTGATCAGGAGCAGAACAATTCCCGGCAGCATCATCACATAAAACATCCAAAAAGTACGAAGATTTCTCACAATAGGATAGGTAAATACCGCCTTTTGTTTCGGTGGAACCAGCATCACTTTCAAGAGAGTTGTTTCACTCCTTTCACTCCGTTTCACCCTTCTTTAGGGCTCGATTCCCCATTGGAGGGCTCCTGCGACATAGCCGGTCGTTTTGCTCCAATCGGCATAAGCCGTAGCGGACTGATTGAAGGAATAATCGCCTGTCTGCGTGTAATTCGTCCAATCGGTCTTGGTCACACGGATCTGAATCTCAATGCTGGCTCCAGCCGCCAGGCTTCCTGCTCCGGCCGTAAAACCAAGCTCCAGATAAGTGTCGGCCCCGGTCCGGGGAGTTGCCAGCTTAGCGAAGGTTCCCGTCACGTTGCTGCTGCCGGCACTCGACCAGTCGCACCAGAAGCTCTGGTCCTTTTCCCCATCAATCGTGTAATAATAACGCAGCTTCACATCGGACAGATTGATGGCGGAGGTGCCGGTGTTAGTCAGTTTGATCTTCGGATTCAGTGTATTGACTGTTGCTGCAACGCTAGAATTGTACTGCTGCACCTTGATGGACCCGCTTCCGCCGGTGGCGGTATTGATTACTGAGATCGTAAGAACCGCACTCGCCCCGGCGCTGAAATTGAAAGTCAGGGTAGTAGTGCCTACCGGCTGGGCGCCCAAGTATGCCTTTTGAATAGTTACCGTTGATCCCGATACCATGTAGTCCGTACCGGCAACCAGAGAAGCCGTACCGTTCTTAATACCGCTGAGCGTATTGCCGTTTAGCGTCAGCGTCACCGGAATACCGGCCGGATTCACGGCATTCTTGTCATAGACAGCGACCGTCGGAGTGATCACCGCATTGGTAACTGACGAATCCTTCACTGCGATGGATAGCGTAGCAGAGGAACCGGCGCTAAACAGGAACGTGAGGTTCGTTGTTCCGGTTGGCTGCTGCGCGAGATAGCTTTTGAGCAGCGTAACTGTGTTGCCCGAAACGGTGTAATCGGTGCCTGCAGCCAGAGATGCTGTGCCATTCTTAATACCGGTGAACGTATTGCCGTTCAGGGTCAGAGTTACCGGAAGGTTGGCCTGATTCGCAGTTTTTTTGTCAAAGGCAGCAGTCACCGGGGTGATATTCGAATTGACACTGTTCCCGGTTGCGTATGCGGCCACGAATACCAGCCCCGAATTCCAATAGACGGTATGCTCGTTTGTCGTCCATTCCTGGAAGTTATCGTTATAGTTTTTGCCCGCGAATCTCGATATCTGGTTTCCTACGGTTACATCATTGGAGAATTTGTTCGGTCCTCCCACCAGATATCCCTTAGGCACCCCGGTCAAGCCATCTGTTCTGTACATAATGCTGAATGGATATTTCACACTGTTATCCCCATAGCCCGATACGAAAGATACGCCGACCGGGTTCTGGCCGAGAATCCAGTCTAACTGGCTATAGGTAATTTGATTAATGACAGCACGGTTGCTCTCAAAGGTTCCCAGCAGTTTCGTACCGATAATCATTTCCATTGGTGTATCCGCAACCTGCATGGTGATTCCCCAATAGTAGTTGCCGTCTTTGATGATGCTTTTCCAGGCGCTTTCGTTAGTTCTGCTCACTTTATCATTGAACCATTGCTGGAATTTGGCCGTATACCAGCTGACAACTGCTGAATCCGGATTAGCGGCTTTCAGATAGCTGAAGAAGCCTGTATTCCATGTATTTGCCCAACCGCTGGCAAAATCAAGGGGATCCGTGAAATATATTTCCATAGCCTTGTAATTGGCAAGGAAATAATTGTTGTATTTGGCATCACCGGTCGACCGGTACAGGGAGCCAGCAGCCCACAGACGATTCGAAGCGTCATCCGTTACATCGTAAGGCCATCTGCCGGTGTTAGGTGTTCGGATATTCTCCGGATGAGCCTCCAGATACCCCCACGCCGCTATTGCCGCATTCAGACAGCTCTGGGCAAAGGCCGGATCAATCGTCTTATACATCAGGTAGGCATGTGCTAATGTGCCCGCTGCGGTTGCTGTATCGGCAGTCGTTTTTATACCGGTCCTCGAGCTAACCGTATCCTTATCAATGATTTGTCTGTCCACCATATTGTCGTCGTCCTGGAAAGTTACACGCGCATAGAAACCGCCGGTTGCCGCATCCTGCATTTTGAGCATCCACTCCAGCTCCCACCGTGCTTCATCCAGGATATCGGGAATACCGTTTCCGCTCTCAGGAATATTAAATTGACTGTCCGTAAATTTCTCCGGCATGATTTCATAGGCCCAGAAGAGATCCGACAGGGCTTTGGCGCCGGCATTTACGTACTTGCCTTTATCCCCCGCATCATACCATCCCTTGGAAACATCTTTTTTGACAGAAGGATTGGACATTAGCGGCACTGCTGTATCAGGAGTGAAGTCACTGCGCTGATAAGTCTGGGTATACGGGTTGGTGATATTAATTCCGGTTCTCTGGTAATAGAAGTATCTCGTTACATCCGTCAGAAAAGGGGCATAAATATCATTCGCATCGCCGATCGAGAATTTGGGTGAATTTTGAAGCCCCTGCACGGCAACATAATATTTGCCCGGAGCTGTTAAATTGGTAAAGTCGGCGGTAAAAATCCGCTCTCCGCTGTCGATGGCATCATAATTCTTGGTGAGCACCAGCGTTCCGGAGAAGGCTGTAGAATTAGTAGCCGTATTAATGACGTTAAACGGAGTACCCGCATCCACCGTGAGAACATCCTCAAACCCGGTCACAAGCGCCTGCTTTACACCATTTACGGGATAGCCCACTTGATTGACCTTGATGGGTGCATACTCCTTCTCCTTGCCGGAAGAGGTAACCCGAATATCATTGAGCCAGACTTTTAAAGGCTGAAAACCGTTATTCTTGATCGATAATGCATCGATGGATGTAATATCAATTCCCTGCGGGACCTGTATGACATCCTTCAGCGGAATCTTCACATGCGTCCAGTTCTTTGTAATGGTTGTATAGCTGTTAATGTTTACCGTAGTGGTAATTTCGCCACCGGCAGCCCTTTCGAATACTCTGTCCTTAAAGCCAAGTAGAAAGGTCTCTCCGCCCGCATTGCCCTTGATGTTAAACTCAAGGAATCCATTAGAATAATAGGAAGTAAAGTCATATGCCTTCCAGCCGGCAACCGTGATCAAGGCGTTGTACCAGGACGGGCTGGTTGGTGACTTCGTGTTTAACAATAATGAAGGCAAGCCGTTATACATAGCGGCCATATCAATGGGCAGCTTACTGTTCTCTGTCTCGAGTCCGAACCCGCTGTCTCCTGCCCAGCCGTCCGAAATCGTACTGAATATGCGGTAATCGAGCAAGTTTCTCCATCCTGCAGGTGCTTCGGCGGTCGCTGCATCCGTCTTAACCGGATACGAAAAAAGAATAGCCGCAAACATAGTTAATGCCAGGAATAAACTTATCTTTTTCCTCATTGCCTCTCCTCCTGAAACGAATTTAGTGAAAACGTTTACCACTACAATCATTTTAATTCACCCGGCCAACGCTCATATATAGAAGAAATAAGTGAACATAGAAGAAAACAAGCCACAATATCATGGCTTGTTTTCCTTGTACCAATCATTCACTTCTTTAGTGATTACATCACCGCCATTCTTGTAGAATAGGGCTACAAATTCATCGAAGTAGGAGAGCGGCTTCTCGCCATAGATGATGCTCAAGAAGCTCTCCGTTGCGAGTTTCTGCAGGAACACTCCATGCTTCTCCATTCCGTCCGTTAGCGGGCCGTGATACCGGTTAGGGATTTCCAGCCCCTGCTCGGCAATCGCAACCCCGGCTGCTGCCAGTTGAGCCGAATTCAGCCCCTTGATGCCCTGTTCGATCGGTGTCCTCATTTCGGCATCCGAATTTTCAGACAACTTTTTGATCGCTTCCGCATTCATATAAGGCAGTACCGGCGCACCGCCGGTCAGCGGATACAGCATCCAGCGCATATCCATGGATGATCCGTCCGCAAGCGGCCACTTCTCATTCGGTACTCCTTCGGTTGCAAAATTGACAGTGATGACCTTGTCATCCTTAATCACATAATCGTAGCCTTCATGATACCCTTTAGCGAAACGGGGATCGAAGTACGGATCGTCCGTGCCGAAATTTTGAGCGAGCAGCTTGTTATAATAGGCGAACCAGGCCTCTATATTCTGAAAGTCTTTACTAAACACTGTATAGATGCCGTAAATCGGCTTCTGCGCCTTGCCCTTTAAACCCTCCGGTCCTGCTGGAAGGGGATAGGCCTGCCAGTCCGCCTCCCGATCGGTCTTCACCGTATCGCTGAGCGGCCAGGCCCCCATCCAGAACGGGCCGAACATCACCCCTGCCAGTCCTTTAACCGCCAGCTCGGACGCTTGGCTCGAGTCCTGGATGCCAGCATTCCTGTCTATGTAGCCTTTAGCCATCCAGGACGCCATCGTTTCGAGGTACCTCTTGGCATCCGGATGAACGGCTCCATAGACCAGACCGCCATGCCCGTCTTCATTCCAGAACAGCTTAATGTCAGACGTGCTGAGCATCTGTGTGGAGAGGGCGCCGGCTATGACATCCGTCTGCCCCATCCAGCTCCATGGACCTTCCTTCAGCGGAACCGCCAGGCCGACTTCGTCATCTTGGCCATTCCGGTTAGGGTCCTGCTCAGAGAATGCCTTCAGCACATGTTCGAGCTCGCTGATCGTCGCCGGGGGGTTAAGTGACAGCTTCTCAAGCCAGTCCTTACGAATCCACATCACCGTCCCCTCATTTCCTTCACTGAAGCGGGGAAGACCGTAGATCTTACCGTCTATGGTCACTTCGGTCATGGTATAGGCATACTTCTTCAGTGCCTCCTTCAGCTTCGGATGTGCATATTTCTCAATAGCATCATCCAGCGGAAGCAGCCTGTCCGCTTGGAGCAGATTCTTCAGGATGTCTCCTTCTGCGTTGAAGGTGTCCGGCAGCTTGCCATTTACCGCCAGCGCCAGCCGGATTTTGGTATCCGCATCCTCGAACTTGCTGACAATCCAGTCAAACTTCGTAACAATCCCAAGATTCTCTTCCATCCAGCGGGTGTGCACGTTATCTGTAAGACTCTCTCCCGGCTTGAAGGCATTAGGCCGGTTCTCGTCCACGATTGCTGTCGTAATCGTAATTGGCGGATCATATTTAAAGTCCCATATTGGCTTCGCTTCCCCGCTCTCCGGCCTGTTTCCTGTTGTCTTGCCGCCGCTGTTTAAACAACCGGCTAGTGCCAGAGTTCCTGTCAGAACCAACAGCAGGATGATTCTTTTTCTTTGTTTTTTCACCGGCCCAATCACTCCATTCCCAATCGGTATCTGTCCCTGAATTCCTGCGGCGTCATCTGATAATAGTCACGGAATTTCCGGATAAACCAGTTGGTATTGGGATAGCCGATGCTTTCTCCGATATGATAGATTTTATGTTCTGTTTGCTTCAGCAAATCGCAGGCCTTGAGCATGCGCTGCTCGTAAATATATTGGGATACGGTACTGTCCGTACATTGCTTGAAGAGCTTCGAGAGATGGTTAGGATGTACGAAGACCCGTTTAGCCAGCAAGGTAAGCGACAAGTCCTTGTCCAGCTCCTTCCGGATGTAAGCTTGCGTCTTGCGGACGACCGCCTGGCTGTGGTCCTTGGTCTCCTCTCCCAGCCTCTCATGAAATGTGCGCAGGGCGTTCAGTGCCCAGTTCTCCAGCTGTGACGCATGGAGCATGGCTCTCCCCTTAACAAAGGCGGATTGCTCCGGAGTGAGCATCTGGGCCAGCGTCCTGCCGCTGCGATTCGCAATATACTGGAAGCTATTCGACAGAAAGAAAAATACGTCGCGCATCAGATCAGGCGAACCTGTGTGCAGCAAGGGAGAGACGAACGCGCGGATCTTGGCTTCCGCCTCTTCCCATTGCTCCGTTTCCAAAAGATGCGTCAGAAGCGGAGCTTCGTAGAGCTTACGCATTAGACGCAATTCCTCCTCGTTCCTTCCCGGTACCTGTATGGACGACCGTCCGATATTAGCCAGATGCGATTTGGCAATCATGTAACTGGCTTGTATTCCTTCCGGGAAAAGACAGCCGGATTCTCCTACAGATATCTCGCCTTTCAGCAAGTTTTGTACTTCTTGCCTTAAACGGTCTAGCCGCTCATGCACCCATTCCGCATCCGGTGAGGCGCCCGACAGGTCGTATACCAGAACGAGCAGGTTTCCTTCATCATCTGCAGCCGGCCAGCAATCATACCGGTCCATCAGCAGTTCTTCCATCATATTCGTTACCGCGAACCGGATCAGGGACTGCGAATACAGATCCTGACTGTCGAAGGGGGAACCCAGGCGGACGAGGCACAGCGAGACAGGGCCTGGTACGGGAATCGGAAGGTCGAACAGCTTCAGCTTCTCTGCAAGCGCTTTGCCGTTTAGAGTGCCGCTTAGCACCTTGAGCAAAAGCCCTGCCTTCAGCTCAGTGCTATTGTCCCGGTAAATACGAAAGCCCTGTTCGATTGATCGCTCCTGCTCAAGCTGCTTAACGATCCGGCCCATTGCGGCAAGTAGTTGTTCGTCCTTGACCGGCTTCATCAGGTAATCGAGCGCTTGCAGCTCAATGGCTTTGCGGGCATAATCGAAGTCCGCATACCCTGTCAGCAGCAGGCATTTCAGCCCCGGAATGCGCCGCCTGGCCAGCTCGATCAGCTCAAGTCCGTTCATGCGCGGCATACGGATATCCGTCATGAGAATGTCTACCGGTAATGATTCCATCAGGGCCAGCGCCTCGCTCGCACTGTAAGCCTTAAACACCCGGGAGATACCGAGTCTTGTCCATGGAACCGTATCCGCCAGACTGTCTGCATAATGCTTCTCGTCATCCACTACAAGCAGGCTTTTCATACCTCTTCCTCCTTCGTTTCATCTCGCGTCCCAAGCCTCCAGTGGAGTTTCACGCATAGGCCGCCTAGCCTGGATTGGCTAAGCACAATTTCGGCATCCTGGCCGAAGTTGCCTTGCAATCGTTGGTACACATTCCATAGGCCGCAACCGGTATATTCGCCGGCCGGAATATCCAGCTCCCTGTATAGCCGGTCGGTCTGCTCCCTGTTCAGCCCTTTGCCGTTATCCTCCACTTCCAGGCTTAACCAGCCATCCTTGACACAGACGCTAACCTCTACCCGGCCCGGGTATTCGACATTCTCAAGTCCATGCACGACCGCATTCTCCACAAGCGGTTGGACCAGAAGCCGGGGAATTCTCAGCTCCGCCAGTTCCTCCGGCAGCCCGATGTTGTAGGTCAGTGTCTCATTGCGAAGCCGGATAATCTCGAGGTGAATGCGTACGAAGGCCAATTCTTCCCCCAGGCTGACTCCCTGATTGTCCATTCGTGTCGTATACCGGTAATAGTCGGCCAGATGATAGGCCATATCCATGACCGCCCGATCCTTACCCATTTTGGTCATATTAATGATGAATCCGAGGCAATTGTATAGAAAATGAGGATGGATCTGCGCCTGCAGCTGCTTCAGCGTGGCATCGCGCGCCAGAATACGCGATCTCAGATCATTCTCGATAAGATCCTGGATCTGCGTTGCCATCTCGTTGAAGTTCTGCATAAGGAAGGTGAATTCATTGTTCGATTTCGCAGGAAGACGGTAGGCGTAATCGCCTCCCTTGATCCTCTGAACAGCGCGTACAAGATGGAAGATAGGCCGGTGTACGTTCCAGTACAGGGCAGATGCGGCAACGATACCGGTTAGGAGCAGAATGACTGAAGACGCTCCAAACAATACCCTCTGCTGCCTGATCGGTCCGATGATCTGGTCAAGCGGAACGGAATCGATGAGATGCCACTCCAGGAGATTGGAATAATAATAGGTAATCAGATAAGGCCTGCCGTCGTACGAATGAATCAGGAAGCCTGAATCCCGGCTGTGGACCCTGTCACCCAAATCTGTGACGATTCGAGCCATTTCAGGGCCTTTCGCCGATCGGCTGGCGATGATAGCGTGCCCGGCTTTGTAAAAAAACGGATTGTCGGAGTGGTCAGACTTGTAGGTGTCGAGCAGATTCTCAAAGCTCCACTTGTAGAGGTTAATGCGGACTGCAACATCCAAATCGTCTGGACGGGCCGGTTTGTATCCTGTGGTGACATAGGTTCGGGTAAAGCCGGAGTCAATCTCCAGATCTTCGCTGTAGCTCCACCCCAGCGAGAACCGGCTGTCGAACTCTTCAAAATCATACTCATAGGAGGGGGAAGAAGAAATGCTGTCGCCCCGTTGCGGGAAATAGACAGTCACATCATTACGCCAGTTGCCCGAAGCGCTGGCCAGTGACAGCTTCTCCTGAATCAGCAGCCTTGTTTTCATTAGGGAATAATCGCTCATCTCGTGGTTGTACAGATATTCCAGCACGTTTGTGTCAACGAGCATAGGAGCAGAGGCCAAATCGAACTTCTCGATACTGGCATCCATTTGCGCCACGAATAGCTCCATCCGGTTGAGGCTCGCTTTAATGAGCTCCTCCTGTATGACGTTGATGCTCTTGGACGTAGAATAATAATACAGCGCCACGACCGGTGTCAGCAGAATTAGCAGTAAGATCAGCATTTTCTGAAAGATGTTGAATTTGATTCGCACCGGATTCCCATCCTTGCTTCATAATCTCAACTCAACCTGTATTTTACATTATGTTGTAAGCGTTTTCCATATTCTTTGATGCATCGGCCTCATTCTTTCTCTTATAAGCATAAAAAAGCCGCCCAATGAAATGAGCAGCTTACTGAAATTTCTTAACATCTCTTAATCAATACAAATCTGAGGATTAGGAATTAGAGCAGCTTAATCAGCTCTTCTAGCTCTTCAACCAATACTTTTGCCAGTTCAAAATCAGTATTTTTTAAAGCCACTTCTATTTTTGTTTCCACTGATTTTTTCTGTTGTTCCGTTTCTAAATAGTCTTTATCGAAATGACTGGCATAAATCATCTTTCTGAATTTTCGCATACTCATTTTTCTAATGGTCTTATCATCAATGATCAGGACATAATCCATACCATTCACCACAGAATAGAAATCATGAGAGATCATGAGAATCGCACCTTTAAAGTCTTCAATGGCTCTCTCCAGTGCTATTTGTGTATAGGTGTCTAAATGGCTTGTCGGTTCATCAAGAAGCAATACGTTTGCTTTACTGGCAGCAACTTTAGCCAATTGAAGCATATTTTTTTCTCCGCCGGACATAGATTCTATCTTTTGATTAACAATTTCTCCTTCAAAGCCATAGTTTGAAAGATACGATCTAATCTCATCATAAGTTGTAAACCCGGCATCGATGAATTCCTCTAGTATAGTATTGGAATCCTTTAGCATTTCGCCTTGAAGCTGAGATAAATAAGCCACTTTAACATCAGCATTGATCTCAATGGAATCATGATTATTTTTAAAGATCTCCCGAAGTAAAGTCGTTTTCCCGGTGCCGTTTGGACCGATGAGGGCTACTTTATCCGTAGATTTTATCTCAAAGTTAACATTTTCTAAAAGCAGCTCATCAAAGGCAATACTATAATCATTAACATTTATAACAACGGTATCTTTAACTATTTCATTATCCACATCAAAACTGATATCCGGTTGCTTAATATCTACAAAGGGTGCTTTAATTCTGCGCGCTTCCAATCTTTCCTGAAATTTAACCCTGGCTTTTAATGCTTTCCCTCTGGATGCTTCGGAATTATAAGTTGCGATAGCTCTAAGATTATCGATGATATTGTCGTTTCTCTTAATTTCTTCCTCTTCAGCGACTGCGAGTTCTTGCAGCTCAATTTTAGTTTGAAGTAAGGAGAAGTTGTATTCTATATACCGTCCGTCAAACTCTTGGATCTCCATGTTTTCAAGGTGAATAATTTTGTTGAAACAATGATTCAATAAATAACGGTTGTGCGTAACAACCAGCAGTATTCCTTTGTGAGAATTAATTAGATGCTTAAGCGCATTTAGGTTTTCAAAATCTAAGAATACATCGGGTTCGTCCATAATCATTAAGTCCGGACTATTCAGCATTTCCTTCATCACTTGAATAAGTTTGAATTCCCCGCCACTCAGGTCGGACACCCTAATATCTTTTAGCTTCATGAGGTCTGCCAGGTTTAGTTTCTTATTAATGCTGCTTTCGTAATCATCCCCGCCCATAGCATCAAAAGCGTCTAAAGCTAATTGGTACTTTTCAAGTAACGGATCAATATCTGTGGCTGTCTCCATTTCAATGAGAATAGAGTTTATTTCATTTTGAATCTTAATAAACTTTTCGCCGATATATTCAAAAACGGTTGTTTCCTGAGTTTTGTCTGGTTGTGAGAACTGACTTACATACCCAATTGTGCAAGTTGGGTCTATCTCTAACATGCCATCATACAAATATCTTTCTGGATCCATCAGTATATCGATCAGTGTACTTTTCCCGCTGCCGCTGGTTCCAATAAAAGCGCAGTGCTGTGCCTCTTCAAGCGTAAATGAAATGTTTTTATATAGTTCTTTTTGCGGAAATGCGAAGGATAAGTTATCAACTTTTATCATATAATTACCTTTCTTTATACCTAAATTTGTGACTAATATTAGATGTATTGAAGAGCAAGAATAACACTGTTTACAGCCAACTTCAATCCATTCACATTAATGTTGTTCGTTAAATCGAAAAACACAACTGGCATTGTCACCAGTCAATGAATTGTTCAGTGACATTAAATTATGTCAATTATAAAAAAACGAGTAAATTCTTATGTTAGTAGGGTGCCTATACTGAATTCAATATGCAGCGGAGCCGCCTTATCCCAGGTTTTGCAGCCGATTCCAATTTGCGTAATTTCGCCGATCCCGCTTGTGGCCAGCACTTCCATGTCTTCAGTCCCGTCCTTCCGGGCAAACCCGAACGTATAACACTCCTTGCGTTTCCTGATATACAATACGACGCCGTTGACGCCGTTACCCTGGAACTCCATGCTGCACAAAGCCTGAAAGTCTCCAATTTTGGAGAGCATCACAGCGGTTCCATTAATCACTCCCCAATAATAGAGCTCACCCAATACCGTGCGGAAAACAATCCCGGACTGAAATAATACGTCATCCTGATAAGGAAGGACTTCCATTAGAACGGACAAATGAAAATCCTCCCTCAGAAACTCCGTTTGCCGATACATCGCTTTTGGCGAGTTGTCGGAAATCCAGCAGTTATACAACTTGTCTCCTCTAAAGATAAAGCAGGCTTTACTGCCATCCAAGGCGATGATGCCGTCCTCGTTGTTTTCCAGCAGAAATTGGCTGGCAATAGTATCATGTTCCTTGCTGCCGTCCGGATTCAATTTCTTCCATTCCTCACAGACGTCTATCAGACAATGGCGCATACGCCGGTCCGCTTCTGCCGCAGTAGCAGTTTTCTCCACGATATCGAAGGTTTTTTTGCGCACGGCGTTAATAATGTAGCTGTTGATGACCAAGTTCCATTCCCCGATCAAATCGTTCTTCGCGGCCATCAGCTCCTGTACGACACTCTGGGCTTGGCCAAAGTTTTCTTTCAAACGATTAATCAGTTCGGTATAGGCCACTTCCTTGTGCTTCACAATTTTAAACAAAGGCAAGCTAATGGAAGCGGCGGTAATGGGATCGGCCAAGGGCTGATCCATTAACGTTATTTCTCTGTAAGGCTGTTCATACAGCCCGGAGGCAAGAAAATCAATACAATCAAGTATGATGCTTGTTTCGTGAAGGGGTTTGCGGCCGGTTTTTTCCATGGCATACCCTTCATGAAGCGGATAAACCGCCTTATAGGACTCATACATGGCTGTTACAACATCGAAGGGAATGGCAAATTCCTCGTATTTATGTTCCTCCGTCTTCTTTTGACAGCCATCCAGCACGAAAAAAATATTCTTGTCGTCGTCGTATCCCGTAATCAGGAACAAATGCTCCCAATCGGAGGTCTTATAATGATAGGAATAGAATAATTCCCGTAAATTCCCCGGTACGAATACCGGATTATGCAGATCAATCTCCGCCTTTATAGAAGAGATCAAATCATCGGACAAGGCGAGCGTTTTCAGCTTCAGTCCGAAACGGGGCATCATTTCACGGGTGTATTGAAAAATCTCATCGGAGTTATCAGTCAGATTATAGTAGGCCCTCATTAGTTTCAAGCAAATATAGAATAAATTTCCCCATCCGGGCTGCAAGCTTTCGATGGCTATTCCCAAGGGCTTCTCAAAGCAACTGATATAATCAACCGTATAATTGTCGCGATTGGGCTTTAACTGAACAATAACCTTCCTCATTTCCGGCACCTCGTTTCCGATTAATTCCCTGTGCTTTCATAATGTTTAAGACCCGTCTTCCAAAAAAGTAAGGAACCAATAAAAACGGCTATGCCGACAAATAAAGTGAGGAATATCCAAATCCAGTGATGCCGCTCTGCGATAAAAAAACGGGAGGGATAATAATTGACGAAAGCCAGGGGGATGCAGAATGTGAGAATCCATTTGATCAGCTTTGGATAGATGGACAACGGATACGCAATAAATCCTCTCATTTGATAAAACAACAGCTCCTGAATCTGCCCCGATTTGGTAGTCCAAAAAGTCATAACGGCAGAGAACAAAAGCAAGGCCCCTTGAATTAAAGTTCCTCCGATCAGTACTAAGACAATAGCCAGCACGTTCTCCAGCGACAGTGAAAGTTGAAGCCTGCTATACGAATAAAAGAACAAAAGGAGGCCTAATGTGCCATGCCCCAAGGTTGCCATTACATCCGACTTTCGTGCGATTACCTGAAAGAAAGGAGCAACCGGTTTGGTTAAATATCCGTCAAACTCCCCCTGATGGACAATTCCTTCAAAATCCCGAACGCCGGTAAAAACTAAAATGCATATACTGTAAGTCAAAAATACAAAACTATACAGAAATAGAAGTTCACCAATATCCCATCCTCCGATTTCAGAAAATTTCTGCAGAATCAGATACAGCGATATTATGGTCACACATTCTCTTATTAAAACAGCAAGAGACAGCAGAAACGTATCCAGTTTATACTGCATTCGGGACATCATCGTCATTTTCAGAAAGCGGAAATACAATACGAAATAACCGGACAGGTTGTGTTTTTGAAAAGAGTTCCGCATCTTTTTATCCCCCTTGGATAACCAGCTTGTACTGGGCTTTTCTCCAAATTAAGCACCCGATGGTCAAAAGCACGGCAATCCATAGAACCTGACCGATATACAACGACCATATTTGATGTAAAGTTGCCTTCCCAAGATAAATACTTAATGGTGTAAAGTAAATAGCCTTGAACGGCAGCCATGCCAGTATATCCGCCATCCAATCGGGCATGAACCATAGCGGTATTACGGCACCCGACAACAGCAAAATCAGCGCATTCTTAATCGTAACGATGCTCCATGTATGATGAACCCAGAAAGCGGACAGCCAAACAATGAGATTAAAGCTGTACAAGACAAAATAACTCAATACCAGGCTCACTACAAACAGTACAATAAACACTGTTTGATCGGGAACGACAAGGTTAAAAATGAGAAATGCCAAAATCAGTACAGGCAGAACCTTAGTCCATATGTTGTAGAGGACTTCTCCCAGGACTATAGAGAATATGTAATCGAGGAAACGGACAGGCCGCAATAAATCGGCTGCAATCTCGCCGGTGTGAACCTTATGATCGATCACGAATTCATTCATGGAGAGCATGGCGCGCATAATCATTCCCAAAACGGAATATGTGATCATTTCTTCCCGTGTAATCCCTTCAAATATTTGCCTGCCTCCATAAACAGCATCCCATATGGCGGCTCCGATAAAAATCGTCAATATGGAGTTGAACAAGCCCAGAAAGTATTGAAGGCGGTAAATAGCATGGCTTCGAAACGACCTGCTCATGAATTCCACATATGTCCTCATATAGTCACCTTCACCTTGTTACAATAATTAGGGTCGGCCTCATTTACATAAATCTCACTAATAATCTGGTCGATTTCCGGCTCTACAATCGTCAAATCCGTCACTTCGTTGTATCTGGACAGCTCGACAAGCAGCGCCGCCGCACTAATCTCATCCTTCTGAAAGCGAAAGGACACCCGCATGCCTTCTAACCGGGTTACTTCCACCCCGGGAATGCCGGGAATATGGCTAATGGAATGAAATTCAACGATCAGCTTTCGGTACTTTCCGTAGTTTTTTCTAATCTGATCCATTCCTCCGTCATATACAAGCTGACCTTTGTCGATGATAATCATTCGGTTGCATGTTTTTTCGATATCCTTCATGTCATGAGTGGTCAGCATAACCGTGACCTTTTTTTCTCTGTTAATATTAACCAAAAGTTCCCTGATCTTTTCTTTCGCGATGACATCCAAACCGATGGTCGGTTCATCAAGAAAAAGAATGCTCGGGTTGTGAAGCAAGGCCGCCAGCAGGTCTCCTCTCATGCGTTGCCCCAGGCTTAGCTGCCTTACGGGTGTATTCATGAATGAGCCCGTATCCAGCAAATCACTCAGAAACATCAGGCTCTTGCGAAAGTCCGCTTCCGGTATTTTATATATGTATTTAGATAGCTCCAAGGATTCCGACAACGGGAGATCCCACCATAACTGAGTTCGTTGCCCGAATACCACGCCGATATTTGCTGCGTTTTCCATCCGATTTTTATGGGGGATTTTACCGTTCACATAAAGTTCTCCCGAGCTGGGAACGAGAATTCCGGTCAGCATCTTGATCGTTGTCGATTTACCGGCCCCATTGGGACCGATAAACCCGACCATCTCTCCGGAGTCAATGGAGAATGAAAGGTCTTTTACCGCCTCCTTCAACTCATAGCTTCCAGAAAAAAAACTCCGGACGGCCCCTTTAAACCCACTTTTCTCTTTACACTTCAGCTTATAATGCTTTCGCAGCCCGCGGACCTGAATCAAGCTCATTTCCCCACCGCCTGGTAAGCTTTTTCAACCAACCGTACAATATCCGACAGCTTTTGACTGCTTCGAATTTCGATTAATACGCTTTCCAGTGAAATATCCAAGCTTTCTTCAATTTCTATCATCAGATTGACAAGCCCCAACGAATCAAGGCCGGATTCGGCGCCGAGGGCAGCTTCTAAAGAAGGCTCCAATTTTACAGGATGGTCCTCCAGTACCTTCTTGTAGCTTTCTATTACAGTTTCAGCAAAGTTCACCGTTTAGTCCTCCTTGTTCAAGCAATTGCTTGGCCGGCTCCGGCCAACTCCGGGGCTTCGGTCCCCATTGGCTTAAGGCAGCCAAAACCCATCGCTCCAGTCCGAAACCAACACAACCAGTCACGCTAAGTTCCTCATTATTAACCTTGATATCAAACGGGTCAGTAAATGCTTTGCCGTGAATATTAAAGGATGCCGCCGCTAAATATTGGTTGGGCTTACATTCAAGCTGAAGCTCGTATTTACTTCTTTCCTCATGCTGAATTTTTTTGAATTTCTGCATCGCCGGAACAACGAAGGGATCATGCGCGGCGCATAGCCGGAATGATAAGCCGACTTCGGAAAGAAAGGCCACGGCTTGCTCAATAACCGCGCTTCGGCATCGTTCAACAAATTCGGAATTCCCCACAAAGACAAGCTCCCTCACCTCATAATCACGCAGCCTGCCAAAATCATCCCAGTTCAACCGCCCTTCGTTGCGGAACACGTTTTGTCTTGTCGTAATTATAGTGGATTCACTTAACCGGGAGCCTTCAAGATCCATGTAGCAGTGAAAGCAGGCAGCAGGAGACAGAACATAACGGGGTGCCTCAAGGTCGTTCAGCGTTTGGTTCCTGTCGGCCGATTTATACAGATTGAGAAGCACGTCTATATCCTCTTGGGGATGGCAAACGAAGCTGGAGTATTGAGGAGACGTTCGCAGGTATGCTGTCTTTTTGATGGCCTCCAACGGAAGCAGCGTGGGATATCGCATTTCCACTGCCCCAAGCTTCAGGGCAAACCGCCTGAATACGGCATCAAAACCGTTTAGCAATTGAAGGGCTTCACCCTTTAAGGAAATCAATCCGTTGCCATACTGCTGGATGCTGTCAAAGCCGTAGGGGTTGTAAAAAACCATGCTCGCCGGAGAGCTTTTTTCCGCCACAATCTCATCCAGCAAGCCGCTCCGGTTTCGTTCAAATTGCTTGAGAATTTTCTCGATTTTGCGGCTCAATTCCTCCGAATCGACCGGCTCCGCCGTCTCGATTTGGAGCAGACCGTTTTGAAATTCAATCTGAAGGATTTCGCTTGCAGCAAAACACAAAGCTTTTATTAAATCCCCCGCATAATTGTGCGTCTCCGGCAGCAAAGGAATGTGGAGTGTCGTCATTTCAACTCTTCCTGCATTTTAAATTTCAAATTGAAAGCCATCGTATGGAAAGAGTTCTCCCTTTTAACCACTTGATTCTTGCCGGAAACCATGATTTCATCGATATAATCGGCGTCGAAAGGCTTCAACTGCTCCAGAACGCCGGACGGAACAAGATTTCTGTAAAATTCATTCACATGGTAAAGCGTATAATACGCAGCTTTCCGCAAGTGCAGCCGTTCAATCACCGTCATCCATCCATTCCATTTATCCGTATCCGTATTAGAGCGGATCATATTCACAATATCGATCAGCTTATATAGAACAACATCTCTGCGTCCGCTGCTCCATAAGGAATTGGAACCTTCCCTGAAAAAATGAACACACAAATGGGCCAGATTCGTCTCCCAGGGCAGCCCCAAAAATCCCCTGCCCCCGTATTGGTAATGCACGGTTCCATAATCAAGAACCAGCTTAGTTACATCGTTATACTTGGAATCAAAATGAAAGTTGATATCAATCTCATGAAAATCAACAAAATCGGAATCTATCTTTTTTACATAAGGCACCAGATCGTGATAGTTTAAGCGTTGAATCAGTTTGTCTTTCCGGCTGGCTTCTATTAATTCATTATTGGGCAGCAATGACTGCTTGTACCCGAAGTTCCGTAAAATCGTGTCAAGTCTGTCCAAATCTTCTTCATACACCAGCAGATCGGTGTCATTGGAGCGCCTGTCGCCAATTTGGTAAAGAGTCGCATTAAACACCAGGCCTTTCAGGGCCGCATAGCGGATATGCTGCTGTTCCAGCTCCTGTAGAACCGGAAGGACGATATCGTTAATTTCCTGGGTTTGTCTTCTTTGAGCTTTTACAATAAGCTCCAGCGTTTTCTTGAACTCCGGGAAAAGCTTCCTGGCTTGATCCTGCCGTAGTCCGCTGCAGAAGTAGCCGCTCAAACGGTGATGGGCCAGTTGTCCTGCAACAAAACCCCAATCGATTTCTTCTTCAAGCAATTGATACAGCGCTTCTTCTTCCAGATCAGTCCTATTCCTCAGAACGGCTGTCAGAATCAAATCAATTTCCCGCTTCATGTCATTCATCCGGACAAAGGCTCCTTTTATTGTGGATTTTCGAACCTAATCCCATGACAGGGAATTTACATACTGAACCGTTTGATCGCCTTCGACAATTTCACCGATAGGGTAAGTTTCGCAGCCTTTGGACTCCAAATGCCGACGGATGCTGTCAGCTTCATTCTTGGAAGATATCAGTGTGATGCCCACTCCCATATTGAAGGTGCGGAGCATGTCCTTGTCGTCTACGTTGCCGTAACGCCGAAGGGTCTTGAAAATTTGCGGTACCCGGATATGCTCAAGATCGATTCGCGCAGCGGTCTGTACGGGCAAGATGCGATTTAGATTCCCCTCTATTCCACCTCCCGTTATATGGGCCAGACCGTGAATAAGAGATGTTCCGAGTAAACCTTCCAGCTCTTGGTAGTAGCACTTATGCGGGCGTAATACTGCATCCATAAACGGTTCTCCGTCTATCGTCTCCGTCATCATCTCGGGACGTTCTTCCATCAGCTTGCGAACCAGCGAGTATCCATTTGTATGAAGTCCATTGGAGGCCAACGCAAGGACAACATCTCCGGCTTGTATCCGGGAGCCGTCAATAATTTTACTTTTATCCACCACGCCCAGGATGCTGGCATTAAGCATATACCCCCCTTCCGGCAATACACGCGGCTGCTCGGAGGTTTCTCCGCCGATAAGCTGGCAACCCTGTTTCCTGCTGGCCTCTGCAATAGAGCGAACAATACGGAGCACAATTTCTTTCTCTATTTTTCCGCATAAAATAATATCGAGAACTACCTCCGGCTTTGCTCCCATTACGATAATGTCGTTGATCAGATGATTGATGAGGTCATAGCATACTCCCTCGACCTTATCCTGTTCGAAAGCGAGCAGCTGCTTGGAACCGGGTTCTTCCGCTTTAAGTACCAGCACCGGATTGTCGACTCCGGGAAAGTTGGCTTCAAATAAAGATGCAAAAGCTCCGGGGCGGTTCAATATTCTGGTGTCGTTTGTTTCCATGCTGTCGGCCATTTCTCTCTTGGCTGCGTCTGCGGCATCAATATTAACGCCGGATGATTTGTAGGAAAATTCTTTTGTCATGTGTTTATCTCCGCCCTTTATTCAAAAGTTGATTTTAAATAGATACGCTCGATCTCACAGCGCTCGCTTTGAGTTAATACATGTATCACCTGATTAGCCACATCCTCGGCATAAAGCGATATTGGACGGTCTCCCGGCTTCTTTCCATTAAAAAAGGTGTCTACACGTCCCGGGCCGATAGTTGTAACGGTAATCGGGGTTCCCTTCAATTCCTGCCTGACGGAATCTGCAAATCCTCGAAGACCGAATTTCGAAGCGCAATATAGACTGCCTTCGGCAAACCCGATATGATCAGCGTCGGAGGTAATATGAATCAGCCTGCCGAAATTTTGCCGCTTCATGTGCGGCAGAACGTATTTTGTAAGCAAAAAAGGTATAGTGAGATTTAAAGTCAAAACCCGGTTCCAATGATCCAGTTCCAGACTTTCAGCTAAAGCGAACTTGCCAATTCCTGCGTTATTGATTAAAATGTCGATCCCCCCGGAATCCAGTAACACACAAAGTATGGTTTCGATGGATCGGGGAATGTCCGTAAGATCGCAAGAATACAAATTCAGGCTCCCAGCTAAGTCGGGGGGGACATCCTGGGGATTTTGCGTAATGGCATATATAGTGTACTCGCTCTGCTCTACCAGCTTCTTAGCGATAGCTTTTCCAATGCCCTTACTGCACCCCGTTAATAGTACAGTTCTCTTTATGACTCATCAGCTCCATTATGGTTGTTATCAGATGTTTGGTCTGATTGCACATGGCACGCTTACTAACCAGCACAATTTTGGATTGATAAATAACGCTTTCTTCCGTCAATGGGCAACTCTTCGTCTATACCCAGCTTACCTTCCCCGAAAATCCGCTCATCCAGAGGCATCGGAATTTCCTGAATGTTCCGGTGCAGGTATTCCGAGGGATACATACCGCATATCTTGTTTTTGAGGGTTTCGTCAGTAACCAGGATCCGGCTGGCGTTTGAAAAGCTTCCGTCAATCAACCACTTGATTCTCCGGTCATGATCGTATCCGAGGTTAACATCCCTGCCGAAGCTGGACACGATATATGGCACCTCCGTCAATCCATAAGACACATATGCGCCAAAGCTGTTGAAGGAACCATAATGGGCATGAATCAAGTCCAGTCCCACTTCCTCATGAAGCTCTACTAAATAGCTAACGATGGCCGACAACGATCGGGCATAAGCGGCTGAGCTCACTTCACGATCGTCTATAATAGGATGTTCCAGCAAACAGGGGGCGATTTTTATGTATCTCAAAAGCTCTTCGTTCACGTCATCCGGAGGTTTGCTCCCCAACAAATATGCTTCATGACCCTGAGAATGCAGAAAGGCAAATAAGTTCTTTGCATAAATAATACTGCCAGAGTTATATGACAGATCGGCCGAAGGCACGATAGCTATCTTCATAATCCCATCCCTTCATGAAAATGATCATGTACTTTCATCGCGCACACCGGATCGAAAATATCCGCGCTTAGATAATGCAACTTGAAGTTTCGGAGCAAATGCTTGATTAAAACAGTTTCTGCGGCTAACAGGCTCATACGTTCCGAAAATCCGGCATCCCGGTGGTAATCGACTAGGTCCTCCTTCAAATCATAATTTCCCGCTGCCGCCGCAAAATAAGTCATAAAAGACAAAGCCGTTCTGTTATCCAGCGGGGAGCAGGCAAATTGCCCTTCTCGGTTGCAATCGATAACATAAATCGCATGAATTGTTCCATTAGCCGGTTCCCGATGCTCAGGCAAAATATAGCTCTCACGTCCAGCGGAATCTCTTATCCGTCTCCAGCTAGGAATGGCCCATGCTTCATGATCTTTTACCATGACATGCGTATTTCCGGCAAAATAATAACCTGTTTGCTCCAAATACGAGGCAAGTGTTGTTTTACCGCTTTTCCCCCTCCCCAGAAGCAGGATGGCCTTCCCCTTTTTCAACAGCATGGAGGCTTTCAGGTGCAATGCGCCATGCCTCAAGGCCATACAGGTAAAGATCTGCTTCAGTGCGTAAGACCATACGATTTTCTCATAAGCCTGCTGCGACTCGCTTCCAAGTGTAATGCTCAACGAATCGCGGTCTAGCCGCATTCTTCCCGAAACACCGTGATGGTGCCCGAGATATATTCCTCTTTCAAGCATTTCTTGGCGGTAAAACTCCGTTTCCGGTGGCAGTTCCCCGTGCAGATAAAGTTGATATCGGCTCTCGGCAAACGTTCTGGTGTATGAGGCTTGTCCAAGCACACGCTCAGCCAGATAGGCGGGATTGGGGGAATGAACAACCAGCTTTCCGAATGGCATACCGATTTCCCTACTATGCATTATCCAAATCCGCCCCTGAACCATCCGATTGAAGTCCCGGTTCTTGAGCGGCATATTTCAAGCAACCGTATTGCCGGAGTTGCCGGTTCACTTCCTTTGTAAACGTTTGCTCTAATGCTTCGGATATTTGAATATCCAATATGTTTCCAAGGCATAAAATCCAGGCCAGGAGATCTCCGAGTTCCCCCGTGATGTCCTCCTTCGATTTCCCCTTGCGAACCGCCGCTACCACCTCGCCCATTTCCTCCACCATCCATATGATGGATTTATTTAAATCGTAACGGCCGTATAGAGTTAACGAGGTTCTCTGGATGATGTCCAGTTTTGCCGCAACTTGTGCAATATTGTCCATGTAGTTACCGGTCCTCCTCAAGACAGCAGCTTAATGTCTAGCAAATTGTTCAAAGACTGAATTTGCTCAGCGCTTTGGTTGGTGATTTCTGACATCAATATAGCGCAAACGTTTGCATAAACAGGCTGATGAATTCTGAAATACTGTGTAAAATACGAACGCAGAGCTTCAAAGATATCTCGTTGCGTATCTAAAAGCTTGGATTCCCAAATATACTCTCTGCCCCAACTGTTTATTCTAAGCTGTTTGACTCTGTCATCTCTGATTTTGAATTTCTTCGCTGCGGTAAACCGGTAAACAAGCTTAGCTTCATCTACTGCAATGAAAGCGCATTTCAGTAATCCCGGCTCAAAAATTCTTCCCAAGGCCTCTCCCATCAAATGGCCTATGGAGTCATCATCCAGAATATAAAAATGGTATTGAGCCTTTCCTTCCTGCTTCAATACCAAATCTACCGTATAGAGAGCAAGCAAAATCACTTCACCGGGATCTGCCCGGTACGTTCCCATACGAAATTCCGGAATCCTGCTCCGATTCAGCCTGTAGCGTTCGATCGGATTAAGAGCATCCCATTCGATATTATCCGCCAATGGCACTTTATCCCCCTTATCATCATAATAATCCCTCTTACGGCAAAAATGAACTCCAATAAAAGCCCTACCATTTACTGAAATAAGAATGCCCTTAAAGAAATAAAATCCAAATATTTGGAAATAAATTAATTACATTCAAATTAAAGTAATATAATGGAATCTATTTTTCACAATATTAATACCTTGGTTCTTTTGTGTCAATAAAAATAATGGCAGATAGAAGGTCTGGGAAAACAATTAAAGGAAAACATGAGGGAAAATGCCTGAGTAATGAGCGAGAAAAAAAACGAGCGAAATCAGGTGTGGATACCTGAAATTCGTCGGCTCGTAAGGAAACTTTAAGTCGTCAGCGGCAAACTTTAAGTGCGGAGTGGAAACTTGAATAGATGGGGACAATAGCTTTCTCCAATTCCTTGTCCCCTCCTTCTTTAGATAGTTACTTTGCAGCTTTTCTTTTCTTCCGCCCCGCTTAGACAAACTCGCTACCTCCTGAAAGGTCCTCTGTACCCCGATAATAGCCCCAAAATGACTAATGGCTCCGCCCCCTAATACAAAGGGCGAAGCCATTAGATATAATTTTTTTTGCTGTGATCTAGATGCTCTTAATTGCATTTTAATCAAGAGTGGCTGCCAATAAACACTCTGACACCAACTCTATTGTTAAGGCACTGACTTTGTTGTAAAGGAACCAACTATAATGTCACCATACACCAAATACTACTATTAGCCCTTATTCCACCGTTACACTCTTCGCCAGGTTACGTGGTTTATCCACATCGTGGCCCAGGGCCAGCGAAGCGTAGTAAGCCAGCAATTGGGTAACGACTACCGATAACGCGGAGGTCAAGAGTGGCAGTGTCTTAGGAATAACGAAGGCTTGATCGACGGATCTCAGCAGGTCGGTTACATGCTCTTCGTGAGTGATCGCCAGTACGTCTGCGCCGCGGGCTTTCACTTCTTTGATGTTGCTGACGGTTTTCTCC
>CAKMKL010000117.1 GCA_927443375.1 uncultured Paenibacillus sp.
GCACTGGCTATACTTGAAATGTTAAAATGTACATCGGAAAAAACGTTGATGAAATAGAGTACGCCGGTCTGTCTTCCGGGTTCTCACAGCCATTACGATAAATCCCGTAACGGAACCCGTTCTCTGAGGGAGCCATGCTCCGGCGTACTCTATTTCATCAACGTTTTTTCCGATGTACATTTTAACATTTCAAGTATAGCCAGTGCTTCTATATCTGTCAATCTCGGGGGCCTGATTTATTCTTCTGCATTCTTTTTCTGCGCGCGCTACCTGCTTAATGCCCATTCTTATTTGATTCTCGGATAAATTGGAATAACCTAAAATGAATGTAGGTTTTAGGGGTACAGAGTTAATAAAATAATCAGATGCGGGATATATTTTTGCTCCATACTGAAGAGCCTTCCCGGCAATCAATCTCTCATCAACCATTGTGTCGAGCTCAACCAACATGTGTAAGCCGGCCTCGTCTCCAAAAACCTTGACCCGGTTGCTGAATTCCTGATGTAACGCATCCACCAGACTTGCTCTGCGGGCGGCATATAGTTTGCCCATTTGGCTCACATGTTTTGCGTATTGTCCTGACTGTATGAAATCTGTCAGCGCTTCCTGTTCCAGCGTAGGGGTCATCCGATCCGTAATCCATTTTATCGCCAGAAAGGGCTCTATTAAGGAAGGTGGAAGAATTGCGTAGCCAATGCGCAGGGCAGGAAACAGAATTTTACTGAAACTTCCTACATATACCACCCGGCCACAAGAATCCAGCCCTGCGAGTGCAGATACCTTTTGCCCGACATACCGGTATTCACTGTCATAATCATCTTCAATAATGAGTGCTCCCGATCTTCTTGCCCATTCCAGAAGCTGAATTCTCCGGTTTAATGACATCGTCACACCCGTCGGGAACTGATGCGAAGGGGTTACATAGAGAAGTTTGGGAGTTCTTGCTTCAATCTCCTGAACACATATTCCTTCCTGATCTACACGTACGGGAATGACTTCCCCCCCTGAGTAGGTGAAGATTTCCCTGAGCACGTTATGGGTTGGGTCTTCAACCAGCACCTGATCACCTTTACTGAGGCAGAGTCTGGCGAGAATATCCAGAGCTTGCGTAGCGCCTGTTGTAATGACAATTTGCTCTGGCAGTGCTGGAATGGAACGGGTTGAACGCACCAAACGGGCGATCTCTTCTCTAAGTGCCATGGAACCTTCTGCCGGGCCGTATGTAAGCATATCAGGCGTAGCCCTCCGGCATGCTTCAGTCAAAGCCCGCTGCCAACGATCCATCGGAAATACATCCCAAGCTGGAACACCATGACGGAAATCATAGGGAACCGCTGACGGAGAGGGATCAACCGATACGAAATTCGGTGCTTTTGTTGCCACTGCACAATAATCGCTCACCTCATTGCCGGAGCATGTGTCTGCCCCCGCTGCATTTGCGGCAATGAATGTTCCCGCCCCCTTCCTCATCTCCAGATAACCTTCCGCCTGCAGCTGTTCATAGGCTTGAAGAACGACGCTGCGGGAAACTAGAATCTGCTCAGATAACAACCGTGTTGAGGGAACCTGATCTCCGCTTCGCAAGCATCCATTAGTGATAGCCTGTTGGATTTGCTCATACACCTGTCTGGACAAGGATGTATCCAGTGTTTTATCTATTGTGATTAACAATTCATATGCCAAGTAAAGCCCCCTCCAACCCCCATGAGATATTTACTCCCACTATTCATAATCACAGAATTTTTACAATAACAGCCACGGTAACAGAAGCAATAATTACGCCAAACAAAGGAACTTTTGTGAATAGCACGAGAGAAATAGCGACTACACCCGCTGCAATCCCGACTATCGGGGCCTCTTCATCCACCTGAAATATCCCGGGAATAATTAACGCGCTGAGTACGGCCAAGGGAAGATTCTCCAGAAACCAGTTTTTTCGCTCTTCAATATCTGCCTTGCGGACAAGCATCAATGGTGCATAGCGAAATAAGAAGGTAATCATACCTAGTCCCAGGATCAATAATATTGTCACATGACTTCACTCCTGAACTCTTCTTCTTTGGCAGGGAATATTCCGCCTACGCAAGCCCCAATGATCATGGCTGCCACTACAGTTGCGGTTCCTAACAACGGCTGCAGCAACCAGGAGGAAACGGCGGCTGAGATGCAAATCGCCAGATTTCTTGTGTTACGCCGGATCTGAGGGATGACCAGTGCAATAAGCAAAGCG
>CAKMKL010000118.1 GCA_927443375.1 uncultured Paenibacillus sp.
CGCTTACTCTCCACCACATAGCCCTTTTCCAAAGTAAAACGTGTACTGATGACATAATTGATCTGTGACGGCACGCATGAGAACTGGTCCGCCAGATCATTGCGCTGGATTTCCACCGTACCTTCGGGACTTTCATGCAAAATATTCTTCAGATATTGTTCGATAATATCAGAGATATTACGCATCACTCATCCTCCAGTGTTTAATGCTGTATTGTACGTCCTGCTGTGAATCCGTCCGGAGTGATCTCTAATGAACTTAACCCAAGAGCGAAAGCACGAATCCATGCTGACCGGCCGTAAAAGAATACAAACTGCGTTTAATCATGCACCCGACAATTAAGCAGCTCAACCATCGACCCGGTAACTTCAACTAATAAAGCTAAAAAGATGGCTTACGCGGGTTCGTTGACTTTGACTTTCTTTGACTTTTTTCATATTATAACATATTCTCACTGAATTCCAAGTGGTTACTCTTATTTTTTACTTTTTACCGCCATTGTATTCGGACATCCCCCGGTACATCCAGTATTTTTATATGTAAAAATCAAGCTCTACCCGCTTCGATCATAAGGTAGAGCTTGGTAGCAATCAGAAAAAAGTCGAACAAAGCTGTCTTCGCCTGCGGCGTTATCTCCTCCAGCCACTTCACGGCTTCCGCACTTCCGTATATCTTTCCGTACCGGGCCAGCTCTTGGGGACGTTTATATCCCATTAACAGTACCGTCAGCGTACCAATACTGCAGCTCAGGTCAGCTTGTATGTCTGTTGAGTCTGAGCGTGTAAGCGAACCTGCCCCCTGATTGTTCACTGACCACTCCCATACCCCCTCGTTCCATGGGGCCTGCTCATCTTGAATGTACACGGTGTACTTACCAGTTGATGTTAGATTATTGAAAATGAAGGATTCTATGAAAGCCTGAGCATTTACGATCCGTGCCATGAAATAAGGATAATTCTCCTGCGGGATTCGCGGATCCGGCAGCAAATACGGCAGGATATCGTCGGAGGGTACCAGCTTCAGCTCCGCACCAGTGACCATTGAATCGTGATTTGCCAAAAATGTCCATAAACCCCGGCGCGCCTTCTCATTCAAAAAGACAAACTCATCGATAACCAGTTGATTATTCTCCAGCTTATACAGCACATACCCCTCGGCTTCACTCTGCTCTGAAAAAAACACGCCGTGATGCATATCCTTATCCAGCACATTATTCTGCCACCATTCCTTGGTTCGCAGCAACGTGCCGTTGTATTGGGCAGCGAACTGATTATACAACTGGTCCAATACTTCCAGATTGGCGCTATCCCGCCGGACGACGCCCTCTATGTCCTTTTTTAAAGGGAATTTAGCCACGGGAATCGTGTATTTCTTATACTCGCAGTATACCTCCCAACCGAACTTGCGGTAAAAGGGAATCAGAAACGGATGCAGCATCGATAACGTCTGGCCGTTCTCATTCATTACTTGCAGAATATGCTGCAAAAGCTTTGCAACATAGCCCTGTCTGCGATTCTCCGGCCAAGTCGCTACACCGGCAATGCCTCCCATAGAGACGGCTTGACCCTGTATGTAGGCCTGTAGAGGAAGTAAGGTCAGCTCTGCGTTTAATTTTCCATCCTCAAAAATCCCCCACACTCTCTCCGGTTTAAATTTCTGTTCTTGCTTTACCCGGTCTTCACCGGATACCTTGTACTTAAATGCATACTCGGACAGGGTAAGACTTGGCTCGAATTCTTCTACATGCAGCTGTCTTATTTCCACTCGGCTCACCTCATCAACAATGAATTTGGTACTTAATGTGAGTATATCAAGTCAAGAATTAGTATGCGAATTTGGGACAGAAATAACAGAATTCAAGTGAGTTATCCACAACTTAAACACAACAACACGAAAAGCCGGAAAGAATTATTCCCGGCTCAAAATACTTATCCACTGTTTTGCAAACGCTATCCACAAAATCCACTTTTTATCCACAAAATCCGTGTATTACTTGGAGTTTTGCTTGACGAATCCACAATAATATGTCCATCATCCACATAAATAAAGAATTGTCTCCTGCAATAAATGTATCCACATGTGCGTAATTTTTCTGCAACTCCTGAAAATTATCCACAAGTTTTCCACAGCCCTGCACAAAGCAAAAAAACCATTGTCGATAACTCAACAATGGCTTCATGTGCTTGGCGGCGTCCTACTCTCCCGGGACCCTTCGGTCCAAGTACCATCGGCGC
>CAKMKL010000119.1 GCA_927443375.1 uncultured Paenibacillus sp.
CCGCTGATTCCACTCGGTCTGCATGAGTTCACAGAGAACGGTAATGACTCGCTGGAAGGCTACCTGCAGAACTTCCTGGCGATCCCATGGCAAAAAGACGGCAAGGTGTATGAGCGCGAAACCGATCCTGAATTTGTCCGCTGGATGAAGACACTCCGCCAGGCGAATGAAGACGGTCTGCTGGCCAAAGACATCTTTATCGACAAACGTGCACAGATGGAAGAAAAAATCGCGCAAGGCCGCTACTTTGCAATGCTGTACCAACGTACTGACTTTGCCTCCCAGCTCGGTACGATTTTCCAGAAGAATCCTGAACAGACCTATATTGCTGTAGACGGACCTTCCAATGCGGCGCTGGATCAACCAACACTGAACGGCCCTGGGATCTCCGGCTGGACCGTCACGCTGATCTCCAAGAATGTAAAAGATAAAGCACGCGCGATCAAATTCCTCAGCTATCTGAACAGTGAGGAAGGAAATAAAGACTTGTATCTGGGCGAAAAAGGCGTCAGCTATGATACAATTGACGGGAAGGACCAATTTCTTCCTGAGGCGTTTGCTCTGATGAACAGTGACCGTGCGGCATTTGATAAGAAATACGGATCTTCCTTCACCTTCTGGATGATGCAGAACACGAATATTACCGATCAATGGGCGCCTAAATCGGTAGAACCGTTCAAACAGCTGGAAGACTGGACCCGCGGTAAAGCGATCAACACCTCCGAGTTCCAGTTGATTGACCCTACCGGCAACTCACCGGAAGGTATTATCGCTACCAAGCTGAAGAACCTTCGCGGCAAAACATTCCCGAAACTGCTGATGGCCTCCTCTGATGCCGAATTCGACAAGATCTGGAGTGAATATCTCGCGAAGAAAGATAAGGAAGGCTTCGCTACCTTCGATGCATACAGACAGAACAAATATCAGGAAAACAAAAAGAAACTCGGCATGGAATAGTATAAATTAAGCCCAATTGCCCGCTGACCGCGGGCTTTTGGGTTGTTTTCTTCTATATATATGTAATCGCAGGGCCGATGCAATAACGGGAGAGTGTGTATGCGTAAACGGACAAGAGAGCTTTGGAATTCGTTCAGCTATTGGTGGGGACGCAGATCGCTGCAGAGCAGGCTGGTGGCCGCGTATATTTTTATCATCCTCGGCCCGAGTCTGCTCGTCTCCGTGTATTCCTTCAGGACGATCAACAATACGTATGTCCGTGATGCCGTGGACAAGAATAACTACCTCCTGCAGATGGAGAAGCTGCATATCGTTAATCAGATTGAAGTGATGGAGCGGGCGGCCCAGATGGCCGATTCCGATAAAGTGGTTCAGAATTACCTGATGAATGAAGTCGATCCTCCGCTGGGGGAGCTGATTGATTTTAATAATACGACATACATGACTTTAAACCGCATCCAGGTCATTAATCCGAGTATTGAGCATCTGCGCCTATATTCTCCAAGTCTCAATATGTATGAAATCTGGCCGATTATTTTTCGCGAAAACCGGGTTTCGGCTGAACCCTGGTTCCAGAAGGCTCTTGAGCTGGGGGAGCGGGAGATGTGGATATTCCAGAATAATGATCCGGATCTCATGGAGCGCTCTACGAATCCTATGACAGAAGAGCAGCCCAAAGTATCTTTGATAAGGGAAATCAATGTTCCGGCCGGTCACCATATCGGTATGATTCAAGTCGATATGATGCTGAATAACTTTACCCCCAAAACCTATACAGATGTACGGGACAATCAGTCGCAGATGTTCATTGCAGACAGCGAGCTGCGGCTGTTTACACGTACAGACCATTCGTTCACCGAGAATAGTCCGCAGCTGGAGAGCGCCATTACTGAGCGGCTGAAGATCTATCAGGAGACCGGTGAGTGGAATATTGATTATAAAGAGGGCGGAAAATCTTTTCTGCTGATTCATACTCCACTGGATCGGATTGGTGCCTCGCTGATCAATGTGGTGTCAATGGAGGATGTGATGAAGCGCATCTCTCATACCCGCAACCTGCTGATCGGCGCCAACATCGGTTTTATTTTTCTGCTCACCGCTATTGCTTATGTAATGAATGCATTCATCCTGAAAAACCTGCGCCGCCTAACCGAAACCATGAAGAAGGTGCGTAAGGGTGAGGCCTACACCGGGATCACGATCCGCGGAGGCGGAGAGGTGGGGGAGCTGGCGCATCATTTCTCCAAGCTGATGAATACCATTAATACCCTGGTGGCTCAGGCTGTCTATAAGCAGGCACTTTCGAAGGAAGCCGAGCTGCGCACGCTGCATAATCAGATTGATGCCCATTTTCTGTACAATACGCTGGAGAATATCAAGATGCTTGCCGAGATTGAGGACCAGCGGACCATCTCGGATGCCTTGACCTGGCTTGGCGGCATGATGCGTTATAACTTCAAATGGTCCGGCGAATATGTGAAGCTTCGGGATGAAATCCGCCATATTCAAAATTATATCGAAATTATGAATATCCGCTTTGAACACCCCATCCGTCTGGAGTTAAATATAGAGAATGCGTACCTGGAAGTGGAAGTGCTGAAAATGTCGCTGCAGCCGATTGTTGAGAACAGTGTGAAGCATGCCTGGACTACCGGCGGAGAGGAGCTCACCGGCCGCACCATCCGTATCGATGTGACAGAAGCAGAGGGAGATCTGTTTATCTTGATCCGCGATAATGGCCTGGGGCTGACACCGGGACGGCTGGCCGCTCTGCATGAGGCGATTTACGCCAGGGAAGAGGAAAGTCAGGAGTTCTCGGGTTCCGGAACCGGGGGCTATAAGGCCGGAGGGATCGGTCTCAGAAATGTCCATCAGCGGCTGCAGCTGTTCTATGGCGAGGCTTACGGACTGGAGCTGCAAAGTGAGCCGGGACAATGGACTACGGTATTCATGACGCTGCCTAAAGTACTTTTGACGGGGGATAAAAGTTCATGAAGAAACTTCTGATTGTAGATGATGAGAGAATGATCCGCCAAGGTCTGAAGGCGATGATTGACAGGGAATATCCGTCCCTCTACAGCATTACACTAGCCGGTAACGGCGCGGAGGCACTGGAGCTGTTCCGGCAGGAGCCCAAAGATATCATCATTACAGATATCCGTATGCCGGTCATGGATGGCATTACCCTGCTGGAGCATCTGTCTGGGGAGTCCGCGCCCGGTAAAGGTCCGGCTGTGGTTATCCTGAGCGGCCATGATGATTTTGAATATGCCAAAAGCGCGATCCGCCACCGGGTCAAGGATTATCTGCTAAAGCCGATCCGCCGTGAAGAACTGTTTGGCATCCTGGAGCAGATCAATCTGGAGCGTCAGGTGCAGGAAGCGGGCGTGAACCAGCTGGAGCAGGAGACGGAAGGCTATCGCAAGGAGCTGCATGCCACACGTCTGCAGCGGCTGCTGCTGCAGCAGGATGTACAGCCGTCACCGGAACAGCAGGAGGAGCTGGGCCGTCTGCAGCTTCCTTTTACGGTGGGCGTAATGAATTATTATTATAACGACGGTACACGGATGAAGCCAGGCGAGGTTCAGGGGCTGCTTGAACGGCTGTCCGGGCCGCTGGAGGAGCATTTCAGCGAAATTTTGACGGATTGGGAAGGGAAGCTGGTTCTGGTCAGCAGTGGCAGGGAGCCTTTCCGGAACCTTTATCGGCTGGCGGAAACTAAGGAAATTAAGGGTCTGCTTATTGGAGTTGCTGAGGCAGGGCACAGCCCCGGGGAGTTCCAGAGCTGCTATAAGCAAGCCTGCCGCGCGCTGCAGTATACCTTCCTGCCGCCGCAGGCGAGCTTTATGGATTATGCCAGTATCCGGGTGGGCCGGCTTAGCTTCCCCTCGCCGGATGAGGAGCTGCGCAAGCTGCTCAATATGCTGGGTACCGAGCGTGAGAAGGAGCTCAAAAGCCTGCTGGGCACTATTTTTCATACGGGGCATTTGCCGCACCTGGATTTGGCTTACCTGGAGAGTGTCGCGCGGAGCATGAATGAACGTGTGCTGGATGAGGTGTTCCGGGTACACGGGGAGGCTTCCGTTGAGGTGCTTAAGCTGTACCGTACCGTCGGCG
>CAKMKL010000120.1 GCA_927443375.1 uncultured Paenibacillus sp.
TAAATCTCCAGTGCCGCTTCCGCCAGCTGAATCCGCCGCTTCACAGAGGTGGCTTCCATGGATTTATGCAGCAGCATCTGCGATTTCTCTCTGGAACGGCTTCTCCCGCCAGACCAAACCTGCGGTGAAGAAATCGGGCTCGTTCTGCGCGGCCATTGAATATATACTATCCGAGGAATACGGCTTCACTCTGACCCAGACTGGGCTGGCCGAAAAGTATGAGGTTACCACGGCAACCATCTCCCGTAAGGTGAAGGAAATACTCAACTATATAGAGGAATACGGCATGGGCGGAGAATCGGATGAACTGCTCGTCCTTAACGGCCCGGGCACGCCCAGAGAGAAATCGCAGATGCTGCTGCATAAATCCATGGAAGCCACCTCTGTGAAGCGGCGGATTCAGCTGGCGGAAGCGGCACTGGAGATTTATCCGGATAACTCTGATGCCTATCTGATCCTCGCCGAGGAGGCAGAGAATGAGCAAGAGGCGCGGGCTTTGCTGAAAGCAGGGATCGCTGCCGGCGGACGTGAGCTGGGCGAGGATTTTTTTGCTAAGAATAAAGGATATTTCTGGGGTCTTCATGAAACCCGTCCTTATATCCGTATATGCAAGAGCTATGCTGAATCCTGCTGGTTTGGCGGAAAAGCGGAAGAAGCGGCACAGACGCTGGAGCATATTCTGGAACTTAATCCGGATGACAATACCGGAGCGCGTTATTTGCTGGCTGCGGTATACCTCTACAGCAATCAGCTGAAAGAGGCAGAGCAGGTGCTTAAGAAATACGGCAAGGAGGATGCTGCTGCGGCATTTGCCTATGACCGGATTGTCCTGGAGTACAAAAAGAACGGAATCACCTCTCAGCTCAAAATGCTCTACCGTGTAGCACGCGGAGTGAACAAGCATGTGCCTGATTATTTACTGGGTGTGAAACGGCTGCCGCATAATCTTCCGGATTTTGTCGGCATGGGGGACTCCAATGAAGCGATTGAATACGTCATTATGCACTCCCGTTTATGGGCAAGCGTGCCGGATTTATTAAAATGGATGCTGAAGCAATAGAAATGTAGAGCTGTCGGGATTTCCCGGCAGCTTTTTTTGAAGGATAAGAAGTGATATGTCTTGGAATCCCGTCAAAGTACCTGAGTAATTATCAGAGCTAAAGCCCCACCGCATTGTGGGGCTTTTTTATGTTTTATTGGTCTAAATACATAGGTTATATCATCAAAGTAGGACAAAAGTTTTATTATATAATATGCTGCAAAAAAATGGGGGGAAAGAGAAAAAAAACTGTTGACGAGCCCGGAGTAATTGGCTATATTTGTAATATATTAGAAAATGTTATCAGTTATCAGCGAAGAAGCAGAGGATACTGCATGTACTGCCGATGTTCCTTTTAGGGGGTGGTTATTTGAACTACACAACCACGATTCGCAGCGAGCTGGAAGATTTCATCGAACGGGAAGGCTTAAATCTAAGCCAACTGGGCAGGAAGGCAGGCCTGAATGCCGGCACCGTCAGCTCCATTCTGAAAGGAAACAGGATTATGGCGGTTGACCAGCTGGACAGGATGACTAAGGTGCTGAACCTGCCGGAAGGTTATTACTATGAGCAGTATATTCAGGAGTGTATCGTAGAGACTGTGCCTAACTGGCGCAGAATCAGGCCGTTCCTTTTCCGCTGTGCGGAGCTGGATAGTCTGGATTGCATCCGCCGGTCAGTGCAGCTGTTGCTCGACAACTTGACTTATTCGCCGCTGCTGTTTGAAGTTGCAGAAGAGTTCCTTACTGCGGGCAAACATAAGGCTGCTATTATTCTCTATGAAAGCGTTGCTGCAAGTGAACGAAGGCAGCATTCGGAGCGTCTGGCCTTTTGCCAGTACCGGCTGTTTACGCTTCGCTTAGGTGATAATCAGGAGCGCAATCTTCAAGCGGCCATACAATTTGAACCTTTTGTGGACAGGCTGGATGAAACGGATCAACTCGATGCTTTGAGAGAGTTGGCTAATACATACAGATCATTACGCCGTTGGGATAAGGTCGATGAAATTGCAGAAGAACTAGGAACTAAAGCCAAGATACAGCTCCAGTTGGTGTCTAAGACCAGACACAAGAGAGATGAGCCTAAAAAGAAATTGAAGCGGCCACTCTTTGTATATTTGGCGTTTTCGTATCTGCTGCGAGGCAGCGTTTGTGATGCGAGAGAAGCTTATGAAGAGGCACTTCAATATGCATATAAGTATGTAGACTTAAGCTGGGTTAAGGATAGGGATGATGAAACACAAAAGTGGGTTGAACTTTACGAGGGGTGGTCAAAGGCGAATATTTTCGTTTGCAGACTTCTGCTCGGAGAGGAAAATGTCATTTCTGATTATTTAGCCTTCATTGACCAGGATGAGGATGAAATATTAATCGGGATTCTGAATATTGTAAAAGCTGCCAATAGATTTGATTTTAAAATAAATCATATTTTGGAAAAATATAAGTCTCGGGTTTTGCATTATGTACCGCTACAACCGGAGTCCATAGGGATATATACGCATCAAATCATAGCTGAGGAGTCTACGCTATGTTTCTACGAATTAGCCTATTATTATTTATGGAATGGGGATTACTCAGAAGGGTTTACATATTTGTTGTGCGGCTTAGTCAAAGCTGATTCTATTAATAATGAGCCGCGTATTCTTTCATTTGTGAGATTGTTTGAACGATTCCGGGATTACGCATCATTTGATATACAGCTTGAATACCAAAATTTAATGAAAAAGGAGATTGGTAAAAATGAAAAGAAAAGTGGCGGCGTTGTTAGTGGTAAGTAGTTTGTTATTAGGAGCTGTGATTCCAGGCATATCCCAAGCGATTATTGTTCCTTTAAATGTACATGGTGGTGCGTAATCTGTATTTATTTTGTAGTTAATATTCATTTCCCAAGACCAGCCACCGGCTGGTCTTTTCATTATTCTTAATATTTATCTGAAAAAAATTTCACATGGAGAAAGGCATAGTCTTTTACAATACTATAAAAAGGAGGGATAAAAGGTGAAAGATTCAGAGATTCTCAAGCAAAGTATCGAACAAGCCCGGCACAACTTAAATAAGCTCGAAGAGAAATTTTACCTGGGCCATCCCGCCGTGCTCCATCAATCGATGGTACTCGACGAACTTATAAATGAATACAACCGGCATTACTTCAAAGAGTTAATGGGCTCCCTGCACAGCAATGAACCTGCGGGCGAGGGGCTTTGGCCGGCTCAGTCGCTGCGGCTGCGTTATATCTGAACGACTACACTCTCAAAAGTATCATAGGGCAGTACCTGTACGTGGTTGCGGCAAAACGCTTGCACAACATTTGAATTAATCTCTGCCGCATCCGCATCCTCTTTTTGTGATCCCCTGCTGTTATTCTGCCGATTACTCCATCTTTATTGCACGCTACACTCCTTCCAATGATATTAAACCTAACATCAAACTCATCATTAACCCCGGTTTTACCGATAATTAAGTTAATAAATTGATGTTTGCTGATGAAAATGTTTATTTAATTCGTTTTTTTCTGAAAAAAGCTGACATGGACACAGTTTTTTCACAGCTCGATGCAAAACGTTAAAGGGATAAAGAGTTTTTTTGCAGAAATAAGCAGAAATAAGTCGAATGCATAGGCAGCATACAGAAGAGAGTACTGTCGGCTCATATTTATAAAAGGTGGGGAGCCCTATGGCACTAAGGAAAATCAAGGAAGAGCTAAGCGAGAAGGGGCAGAAGCCTGAACTGAAGGCAGTGGACGGGGCAGCCCTGCTTCCACCTGCGGACCGGTCCAAGGAGAACGCGAAGCCGCCCGCATGGAAGTCGCCGATTGGGGCAGTCCGAAGTATGGGAATTCGCGGCAAGCTGTTTTTGTCGGTGATTTTGTCTGTTGTGGCTATTTTCGTTATTGTAGCGGTAGTTATTTATAGTAATGCCAAACAGATTATCGTGGACGATCTGCACAGTTCCCTTTCTTACGAGAAGGAGAAAATCAGTGTGAAGGTGGGTGATCTGATCAAGCCCGCCTCAGACAGCGTGGAATTGCTGAATGCGAACGCCTATGTCCGCAACTTCATCGCACAGGTGGATTCAGCGGATACGGTCAAGACCACGGAGGGGTACAGCGAATTAATTCAGACGCTTAACCTGATTAAGGACAGCAACAAGAACCTGCTCAATGTGTATATCGGCCTGGATGCGGTGAATAAGGTCATCACCCAGGATGAGTTCGAGCCTCCGGCGGACTTCAATATGAAGGAACGCGGCTGGTATGCTACCACGGTCAAGAATAACAGGCTGACGGTGACGGATCCCTACATTGATGCCGGCTCAGGCAAAATGGTCGTCAGTGTAACAGCGCCGATCCTGAATGACGCCGGCAGGGTGATCGGGGTGGCCGGGGCGGATATCTCAACGGAGCAGATTATCAAGGCGCTAAGCGCTTTTAATTACAACGGCAGCGGATTTGCCATATTGATCGATAAGACAGGGACGTTTATCTATCATCCCGACACAGATAATATCCTGCTGCAGAAAATGAGTGATCTCGGAGCAGACTGGAAGGCTGTCGGCGAAAAAATGGTTCAGTGGGGCGCTGATGTGATCCTAGCGGATATCGACGGCAAAGCCAGCTATGTCTCCTATGCGCCCGCGGTGGACAATCAGTGGTCCGTTGCACTCCTGGTCCCCCAGAAGAATGCTGAGAAGGAACTACAGACGTTTAAGCTGATATTCTTCCTGTCTATTATTATTTCCATTATAGTGATGTTTGTTCTACTCTATATGGTCTCCGGTAGTATTCTGAAGCAGATTCCCATTCTGACAGCAGCATTCCAGAAAGCCACGACGGGCGATCTATCAGCGCGGGCCAGTGTTACGGCCAAAGATGAAATTGGTGTGCTGGCGAAGGGGTTTAACGATATGGTTTCTTCCCAGCAGAGATTGATTCAGGACATTAAGCAGAGCTCATACAGTATTTCAGAGGCACTGGACAACACCGAGAAGAATGTATTTGTACTCGATGGCAGTATTTCGGAAATCTCGGCGATTACCGAGGAGTTGTCAGCCGGGATGCAGCAGACGGCAGCCTCTATGCAGGAAATGAACGCCAGCACGAATGAAATCGAGTCTGCTATCAGCGGCATTGCCCGCAAAGCCCAGGAAGGCGCCGAGGCGGCCGGACAGATCAATGCACGTGCTGATAAGCTGAAGGAAGCCGCTATCCGGTCCAGGCAGCAAGCGGATGTGATATACGGGCAGAGCGAGGAGAAGCTGCGCAGCGCGATCGAGCAGGCGGGGTCCATCTCACAGATTACGGCCTTGTCGGGCGCGATTCTTGAAATTGCCGCGCAGACCAATCTACTGTCGCTTAATGCCTCTATTGAAGCGGCTAGAGCGGGTGATGCAGGCCGGGGGTTTGCCGTTGTAGCGGAGGAGATCCGCAGGCTGGCTGAAACATCACGCACGACTGTTACTGAGATCCAGGAGGTAACTGAATCCGTTGTAAAGGCGGTATCCAAGCTGGTGGAGGGTGCAGAGAGTATGCTGCATTTTATGGACAGCCAGGTGCTGAAAGATTACGATTCCATGCAGGAGACCGGTCAACGGTACAGCGAGGATGCCCGGTATATCGATGAACTGGTAACGGACTTCAGTGCCACCTCCGAACAGCTTCTCGCCTCCATTCAGAGCATGCTGACAGCAATTGGAGAGACCAGCAGCGCCGCGAACGAAGGGGCAGAAGGGGCCAGCAGCATTGCTGTCCAAGCGAAGCAGATTATCGGTAAATCGGGTGAGATCGTAACGGAGATGGACGAGATTAAGAATAGCTCGGCACTGCTGCAGCAGGCCGTATCCAGATTTAAGGCATAAAGGTTTCGTATGCCAGCTTTGCGGCCGGGGGCACAAAGCTGGTTTTTTATGGATTTATTTGAATACTTATGTTATATGTTTGCCTGTTGAGTATTGCCTGGAGAGGACAGTTCTTGATAAAATGTCCTTGGAAGAGTATGTTACAAGAAGCGGAAATTATAGATAGAGACAGTGAGGCGAGGAATTGATGAGAGACGGCGAAGACCGGATCGTAGGAATGGAAGATATTGTGCGGGCACACCATGTGCTGCGGGAGGTAATCGTCCGTACGCCGCTTCAGCTGGATGCGGTGCTGTCAGCCAAGTATGACTGCAATGTATACTTGAAGCGTGAAGATTTGCAGATTGTCCGTTCCTTCAAGATTCGTGGCGCATACAATATGATTCGCAGCCTGCCTGCTGAAGATAGAGCCAAGGGTATTGTCTGCGCAAGTGCCGGCAACCATGCACAAGGGGTAGCCTACTCCTGCAAAGCGCTGGGGATTAAAGGGAAAGTCTATATGCCAAGCACGACACCGAACCAGAAGATCAAGCAGGTCCGGCGCTTTGGCGGTGAATTTGTGGAGGTAATTCTCAAGGGGGATACCTTTGATGATGCGTATGATGAGGCTCTTCAGGCTTGCGTGGATCATAGCATGACCCTGATTCACCCGTTTGATGAACCGCGGATTATCGCCGGTAACGGAACAATTGCCATGGAGGTTATGGAGAGCCTGGACAAGCCGGCGGATTGTGTGTTTGTCACCATTGGCGGCGGCGGTCTGGCAGCAGGCGTTGCCACCTATGTGAAGACCGTAAGTCCTGCGACGAAGGTCATCGGTGTGGAGCCGACCGGGGCAGCTTCCATGAGTGAAGCCCTGAAATGCGGAGAAGTTGTAACCCTGGCGGAGATTAATAAATTTGTAGATGGGGCTGCCGTGAAACGTGTCGGCGGATTAACCTATGATATTTGTGCCCGTCTTTTGGATGATGTGGTCAAAGTGCCGGAGGGGAAGGCGTGCACGACGATTCTGGAGCTGTACAATGAGAATGCAATTGTTGTTGAACCGGCAGGTTCACTGCCCATTGCGGCACTCGACATGTACCGGGATCAAATCCGCGGCAAAACAGTGGTCTGTATCGTCAGCGGCGGCAACAATGATATTGACCGGATGCAGGAAATTAAGGAGCGTTCGCTCATTTATGAAGGACTCAAGCATTACTTCATGATCAACTTCCCGCAGCGTGCCGGTGCGCTGAAGGAGTTCCTGGCCCAAGTGCTCGGACCTGATGATGACATTACCCGTTTTGAATATACCAAGAAGAATGATAAAGAGAACGGACCTGCGCTTGTCGGGATTGAACTGTTCCAGCGGGAAGATTATGACCCGCTCATCGAACGGATGAAGCAGAAGGGCGTCGATTATACGGAGATCAACAAGGAACCTAATTTATTTAATATGCTGATCTGAAATAAATGGCCCGTCCCGGAGCAATTCCGGGGCGGGCCTTTCTGTGTATTCTAAGTCAGAGGGACCTCGTCCTTCAAATACTTCTCTACGCTGGCATCCTGCTTATAGCCGTTCTCTTTCAGCAGCTTCATCAGGCCGTCAAGCTTCTGGAGGTATGGGCTGCTGTCGTTATTTTTAGCCAGAATACTGGTGTAGGCCTTCTGTGCCTCCAAATCCATTTCCAGATTGTCATAGTGGAAGAGCGGCGTATTGTTCTGTCCGTAAAAGGTATCGGTGACATACATGGAATACAGTGTCTTGACAGCTGTGATCCGGTTCGACTTGGGATAGTGCTGGGCGAACTGCTCCTGGTTCAATGCTCTGGCTGCAACCTCTGACCAGCCAATGACCAGTCCATTATCCTTCGATGAAGGCAGTTCCGACTCCGTAGCCATAATTGTTATATAATCACGGATGTCACTCATCACGTACACTTTATATTTGCGGTAGGCGGCATAATCAATGACCGGGAAAAAGGAACCCTCGGCCGTCTCCAGTTTATACCCGCTCTCCCCGGCACTTTTCAGTAAGGTGCTCAGGGCGGCATCCTCTGTACTCTCTGCCAGCTTAGCCATGCTGTCCCCTGCTTTGTAAACGGAAGTCAGCTTCCGCTGTACAGAGCTGCCGCTAAATCTGCTCTCCCAGACAGGCAGTGCCGCCTTGTGCAGGTTCTCAAGCTTCAGGATCAGAACAGTAGCCTGGTAGGGGCTGACTGCATAGATATTGCTGTTCAAATATTGGATGGCCTGCGGAAGCCTGGCGGAGTCTGCCAGAAACGGTAATGCAGCTTTATAAACCGCCTGGGCATGGTTGCTGGTACCGGTCACTGTAGTAAGAGTTTTCCCGGCTCCGGCAGAGGCGTCGGAAGCCGTTCCTTCGGCATGAACGGTTACGCCGGCTCCTTGCAGTCCAAGTGTGAGGGCCAGTGCAGCGGTTAGAATACTGTGCTTCTTCATGGAAGTTTCCCCCTGTGTTGTCGGAAGTAGAATAAGAAATCTAGGATTTGAAAAATATAAATTTCAGTCCGAGCCCGCCGGCCAGACCTATAATCAGGCTTACCCAGGGTGAGATCGTAATCACCGGGAACAGGTTATCGAGGAATATCCCGGCAAAAATCACAACGACAGCAACTAGGACATAGATGCCGAGTGCCTTAATATCGAAAGCCTTGGCTTTGGGTGCATCATTCTCTGACAGAGAAGACATCCATCTCACCAGCAGCTCCATAAGCACGATGGAACCCAAGCCCACGACGATCAGTGTGAATACACTAACCTTACCGAACATATCTGCTGAACCGCCGCTCCACTCCACAAAGAGCCCGGCAATGGCCATTACGCCGAAAAATAGGGTCAGCGCCGTCCACGCAATCATCAGGTAATAGTTCAGTTTGCTGCGTTCAGGCCGTGCTGGGGTGCTGCCCATAATGTCTTTGAAATAATCCTCCGGATGCTCACCGAAGATTTGCTTGGCATTCCTGCCTTTGCCCTGTCCCTGCAGCAGCAGTGCCGCCGCTTCCAGCAGCAGCTCCTCCGCACGTACCGGGTCTACCCGGCTTGCCCGCATAGCCAGAATCATATCTTCAAAGTATGAACGGTTAAACGGGGTCATTTGTTCACGCAGAGCGTTGTTTTCTTTAATCATAGCTTTAACTTTCATAGTATGGATGAAAACCTCCAAGTAGTGGTTAATCGGGTTAGCCTTTAACCTAGAGTATACGTTTGCACGGCGGTTGTGTGCAAGGACAACCCTTTCGCCTTGCCATGAATAATCTATTTTGGAAGAGTGAACACTGAAATTGTGATTAGCTTCACAAATATAGCTTAGGAAGGGCAGGTAGCGTTATGGGACATGAGAAGAAAGAAGAGGTAGGTAAATTCATGGGTGACGGCTTCGCACCTGCAGAGACCAACCAAGTGGGAGATTGGGGCAATTCTGACGGCTTCAGTCTGTGGGACGCTGCAGGACAGGATTCGGAGACCGGCTTCGAGGACTGGGAAGGCCGCCAGGAAACCCACGATATGTTTCACAACAGCTACGATTGAGTGAAGTTATGGGAAGGTTCGGCCTCTTTTGCTCCCAAGGAGCAGAAGAGGCTTATTCCTGTTCACATTGAGGTGAGTGGTATTGACAATTAGGGCATAAAACGTATAATAAAGATATTAATCATACTAAAACAATCGGAATTATAACAATTTTAAATAGCATTACTTTTGAGGGGGATTCAGCAATGGAGCGGAATATTGTAATCCGGTATAACCAGGAAGAACTTACAGCGAGCATACACTATCCATCACGTGAAAAGGGAACCTCCGGACGATGCAAGGACCGGGTGCCTCTGGCAGTCATCTGCCACGGGTTCGTGGGTAACCGGATCGGTGTTGACCGGATTTTTGTTAAGGCTGCGCGTGAGCTGGCCCAGGACGGATATATGGTAATCCGCTTCGACTATGCAGGCTGCGGCGAGAGCAGCGGCAACTATGGCAGTGAGGATATGGAATCGATGATTGCCCAGACCCGGGCAGTACTGGACTACGGCATCGGCTCGGCCGATGTCGATCCGCAGCGTGTTACCCTGATCGGTCACAGCCTCGGGGGAGCGGTAGCGCTTCTGACCGCCGTCCGTGACCGCCGGGTTAAGAACCTTGTGCTGTGGGCGGCGGTTGGCTATCCGTTCAATGATATTGTGAAGATCGTGGGCAGAGAAGCCTATGACCGGTCTGTCAAAGCCGGCTCTGCCGATTATGCGGGCTATTCCTTTACTCCGGTATATTTCAACTCCCTTGCGGCGTTCCAGCCTTTTCAGGAGGCCGGCAAATTCAGCGGCGATGTGCTGGTCATTCATGGCACCTCCGATGATGTGATTCCGGTAGATTATGCGTTCCTATACCAGAAACTGTTCTGGACACGTCCCGAAGGGCGCTGCGATAAAGAAATCATCTTCCAGGGAGATCATACCTTCTCATCCGGTCCGGCGCAGGAACAGGTGCTGAAACGAACCAAGGACTGGATGAACCAGCAGGAGCATTTACAGCAGGAATGGCAGAACTGGATGATATAGCATCGGCGGTATTAAGATGGCGTCAGAAATAGCAGCCAGCCCATCAGCCCCTCTTCCAGAGAAGCTTACTCGCATTCACCGGTAAATAGGGTTAAAATAAAGGGGCAGACCATATACTGGGTTATGGAGGAGGTTGGCTCCCTATGAAATTACCGGCATTTTTTATCGCGCATGGCTCTCCGGTCCTCGCGCTCGAGGATAACGAATATACCCGTTTCCTGGAGCGGCTTGGTCAGGATCTGGGGACGCCCCGGGGCATCGTTGTTTTCTCAGCACACTGGGACAGTCCAGAACAGCTGATTACGGTAGATGCACAGCACGAAACGCAGCATGATTTCTATGGATTTCCGGAAGAAATGTACTCTCTGACCTACCCGGCACCTGGCGATCCAGCGCTTAGCAGCCGGATTTCCGAGCTTTTTAACCAGAGCAATCTCCCGCACCAGCCGGTTCTGGGCCGTGGTCTGGATCATGGTGTTTGGGTCATTCTTAAGAAAATGTTCCCTCAGGCTGACATTCCGGTTGTGGCATTATCAGTGGATTCTTTGCGCTCGCCTGAGGAACAGTATACGATCGGGCGGATGCTGGCCCCGCTGCGTGAAGAAGGGGTTCTGCTGCTCGGCAGCGGCGGACTCGTACACAATCTGCGCATGCTGAATCAGGATGATCAGCCCGAATCCTGGGCTCAGGAGTTCGACGCCTGGATCGCCAAAGGACTCGAAAGCTGGGATCTGCCTTCCTTGTTCGCTTACGAGAAGAAGGCGCCGCATGTGCGGGATGCCGTTCCCTCTTATGGAAGAGAGCATTTTGTTCCGCTGTTTTACATTATGGGTACTGCCGATGCCGGCAGGCAGGCACAGCTGATGATTCAAGCTTACCAGTACGGCACGCTCAGTCTTAATTGTTGGATGTTCGATTAGCATAAATTCAATAACCTGAGGATACAGCCGATAAATAGGCTGTATCCTTTTTATTTGCGGGCTCAAGACAAATAGGCCATGCTGTGATTAAATGGAAGGTACTAATGCTAACAAACTTAGCCCACGCTTTCGAAGCGAGTTTTGTAAGGAATTTAAACGATAGAAGTATATGCTCACAAAACTTTTAGGAGGAACAAAAACTGATGCCCCTGAACCGCTATTCTTCCCGAATGATATCCGGTATTCTGCTTGCTTGCCTGATGCTCTCCGCCTGCGGGTCAGAGAACCCGGCGCCTGAGGCTGCTCCGACGGTCATGCCTACCTTGTCTCCGCTGCCAAGCACAATACCGGAGCCGACACCCACTGCTGAACCGGCAGCACAGCAGGTGTCCGGACTAACCGGCCTTCCCGTGCAGGAGGGCAGTCTGCCGCGCCCGCTCGCCGTCATGATCAACAACGCGCCAGCCGCCCGTCCGCAGTCAGGGGTAAGCGAGGCCGACATCCTGTATGAAGTGCTGGCTGAAGGCGGAATCACCCGGATCATCGGGATATTCCAGAGCCATACGGGAGTGGTCAAAATCGGCCCGATCCGCAGCATCCGCCCTTATCTGATCGATATCGGGGAGAGCTATGGCGGGGTAACGGTGCATGCCGGCGGCAGTCCGGCAGCTTATGCCATCCTCCAGCGGCAGAAGAAGGAGGATATGGACGAGATCGGCAAGGCCGGTGCTTATTTCTGGCGGGACAAGGAACGCAAAGCGCCGCATAATTTATACAGCAATGCCGCAAAGCTGCGTGAAGGCGCTGCAAAGCTTGGCTATGCCGGGAGTGTAGCGGTTCCGGGTTACCAGTTCACGGATCCCGACTTTCTTCCGACGGAAGGGGAAGCCGCAGCGGAGCTGAACGTTAATTTTTTGCTCAAAAGCTATACGGTAGGCTATAAATATGATGCCCAGCGCCGGACCTACCTCCGCTCGGTAAATGGTAAGCCGCATCTGGATCTGAATAATAATAATCCGGTGGAGGCTGCGAATGTCATGGTGATTGGAGCGGATCATGAGGTGCTTGACGATGTAGGCAGACTTCAAATCGATGTGGAGCTGGGCGGAGAGGCGCTGCTCTTCCAGCGCGGCACTGTCCTGAAGGGCAAATGGTCGCGCAATCCGGGAGACATCATCCGCTTTGTAAAGGCAGACGGCACAGAAGCGCTGATGTACCCCGGGGTGACCCATATACTGATCGTACCTAACAGCCCTTCTTTCAGCAGTCATGTGGAGGTTCCGGTTTCGCCAAGCAAGGGCTGATTTTGACCGGAAAAAAGCGGGTTCAGAGAATGAATTTGTCCATTCCGGGGAATTGTTAATATAGTGTAAAAAAGTTCGATTCTTTTACTTCTATCCCTTCGGCTGATATGTTAAGATAACAAAGGTTGTCATTCATTTTCAGGCTGCTTACATCTGGAAGACATTCCGTTTTCACGGCAATTTTATGTAAAGGGGTTTAAACTAATGAAGTTGAAAAAAAAGGATATTTTCTTTGAGACGCTGGAAAATATGGCGGATACCATTGTCCAGGCGGCAGATTACTTCGCTCAGAATATTACCAGTCTCCGGGATAATGTCGATAATTTCGCTGCGGTGATGAAGAAGTACGAAAACCAATGCGACTCCTACACGCACACTGTCATCAAGGAATTGAACAAAACGTTCATCACTCCGCTTGAGCGTGACGACATTATGGATTTGATCACCAGCATGGATGATGTTATAGATGGCCTGGAAGCTTCAGCTTCACGCTTCTATATGTACAACCTGCTGGACGCGGATGAATATATTGTGCAGTTCGCGGAAATCCTCCGCCAGTCTGCCTATGAAATTCAAAAAGCGGTTCATCTGCTCTCCCAGAAAAAGCTTCTGGCGATTCGTGAGTATACGATCCGTCTGAATGATCTGGAGAATCAGGGTGACGAAGTTCTCCGTATCTGCACCAAAAACCTGTTCGAAACCGTTACAGATCCTATCGAGCTGATTAAGCGCAAAGAGCTTTACGAGCGGTTGGAAACGACCACTGATAAATGTGAAGACGTAGCCAACATGCTGGAATCGATCATCATGCGCAATTCATAAGGGGCTCTAAGATATGGAAACATCATTATTAATGCTCAGTTTTGTTATATTTCTCGCGCTAGCGTTCGATTTCATCAATGGTTTCCATGATACGGCCAACGCCATCGCCACTTCTGTTTCGACACGTGCGCTGAAGCCGCGTACAGCTATTATTATGGCAGCGCTGATGAACTTCATCGGGGCGCTGATGTTTACGGGCGTAGCCAAGAAGATCGGCGGCAGTATCACCGATCCGACGCTGCTTACCAACGGTATTGACATTGTAGCTGCCACCCTGATTGCCGCTATCATGGAAACCATTGATGAAATCGAACGCTAGCGCGAGAAATATAACAAAACTGAGCATTAATAATGATGTTTCCATATCTTAGAGCCCCTT
>CAKMKL010000121.1 GCA_927443375.1 uncultured Paenibacillus sp.
ATTCTCATCCAGCACATGGCTGATCCCTTTGATCGCATCCACAAGAAAGCTTGACGAGGTTCCCTGATCAATACTGGAGAAGAACAGCCCGATGGTAAAGGAGCGCTTGGTAACCAGGCTCTTGGCGCTGTAATTCGGCACATAATTCATTTCCGCGGCGATTTTCTCAATCTTGTCGCGGGTGACCTTCTTGATCAGCGGGCTGCCATTCAGCGCTCTGGACACAGTGGTGTGGGAGACGCCGGCAACACGGGCAATGTCTTTGATCGTAATCATAAGTTCTCCCCGGCAATAGAATTGTTAACGATTTCAGTGTAGTCCCCTATCTCCTTCAAGTCAAGAGGATAATCAAATGCACACGTTAAAATTTTTGTTGGCATAGACCTCACTGGAGCGCTATAATCAACTTGCTTGTTTGACAAGACCGGAAGGTGAAATAGGGAACTTGAAGGGGGAGCATATTTCCGGCAAGGACGGGCGAAATAAGGACTGGGAGGATAAGTCATGCTGGTGGGAAAAGAAGCCTTCTGCGATTATCAGACAATTGCAGAGGCGGTAAATGTGCTTGAGCGGCTGCCTGCGGGTGAAGCGCAGACGCTGTATATTTTGGCTGGGGTGTATCAAGAGAATGTGCGGATATACCGGTCAGACCTTACGATAACCGGCATCGGAGAGGTGATGATCAGGGGGGACCGCTATGCCCGGCAGCTGGATGAAGCCGGAGAAGAACAGGGAACCTTTGCCACACCGACTTTGTTTCTGGGCGGCAGCAGGCTGGTTGTTGAGAATCTGATCGTCGTTAATACCGCGGGGCAAGGCCCTGATATCGGGCAGGCGCTTGCCTTGTATGCCCACTGCGATGAGACGGTGTTCCGCAACTGTACCTTTAAGGGGCATCAGGATACAATCTTTACCGGCCCGCTGCCTGCGGCCAATAAGCACGGCGGGGCCTTCGGCGGCATTCCGCTGCGGGAGCGGCATGAAATCTGCCGCCAGCTATACACGGGCTGCTATATTGAAGGAACGGTGGATTTTATTTTCGGCGGGGCGGCAGCCTATTTTGAGCATTGTGAAATCCGCAGCCTAAAGTCCACAAACGAAGGGTCCGGCTTCATAACAGCGGCGTCTACACCGCAGGGACAGAGCTTTGGATATGTTTTTGATGAATGTTATGTGACGGCTGCCGAAGATGTATCCGGGGTGTATCTGGGACGTCCATGGCGCAGTTATGCGAGGACAGAGTTTGTTAATTGCCGGCTCGGATCCCATATTCATCCCTCAGGCTGGGATAACTGGGGCAATACCGCCAATGAAACAACCGTTCGTTACCGGGAATACGGTATCGCGGATGAGGATAAGCTGCGGGAGCAGCGTGTGCCTTGGGCTCTTTTACCAGGGGAGGGGGAGGCTGTGCCGTCTAAAGCGCAGGTCTTTGAAGGGACGGAGTTCTGGAAGTAGCTGCATAGCATAAGCCATTACCGGAAAGGAAGGTGGAGATCATGGAGCGCACAGGAGAGGGCATGCCGGATTTTGAACAGCTGTTTATGAGCCGGGAAATCAAGAAGGACCGCCCATTCCATACGCTGCTGCTGTTGTACAGAGGGATGCGTATCAATCTGCTCGTCTCGCTGTTGTTCTATATCCTTAAGCATGCTCCGACCTGGGTTATACCCGTTATTACCGCCGATATCATTAATCATCTCAGCCGGCCGGACCTAAGCAGTCTGAATTGGCTATGGCTCGATTTGGCAATTGTATCCATTGTCATTGTGCAGAATATTCCGTCTGCCTATATGCATGTCAGCTTCATGAGCCGGTCCTCCCGTCAGGTTGAGGCAGGGTTACGCGGAACACTGATCCGCAAGCTCCAGCATCTGTCCATGACCTACCATACAGACCTTAGGGCCGGGCGGCTGCAGTCCAAGGTGCTGCGTGATGTGGAAGCCATCGAGACACTGTCCAAGCAAATGATGTATTCTTTTGTCCCCGCGGTAACGAATGTGCTGATTGCTACCACCATTACCGCCTTCAAAAGCTTGCAGGTAACCCTGTTCTTCGTGCTGGTCATTCCTTTTGGCGTCCTGCTGATTACCTTCTTCCGCAAAAAGATCCGCACCCGCAACCGTGAATTCCGCCGCCAGATTGAGAACATGTCCGGACAGGTGGCAGAAACCGTGGAGATGATCCCGGTGACCCGGGCACACGGGCTGGAGGAGGTGGAAATCGGGAGAGTGGATACAACACTATCTGAGCTCAAGGGAAAAGGATACCGGCTGGATATCACCGAAGCGCTGTTCGGGGCTTCCAGCTGGGTCGTGTTCACACTGTTTCAGCTGCTGTGTCTCGGCTTCACCTGCGTGCTCGCGTATCAGGGGAAGATTCAGGTCGGGGATGTGGTCATGTATCAGGGATTTTTCTCGACGATTCTGGCCTCGATTAACAGTCTGCTGGGGGTATATCCGCAATTCGCCAGGGGGTTTGAGTCTATCTATTCAATCTCGGAGGTGCTGACCTCCACGCAGATTGAAGAGTATCAGGGAACTGCGGCGGTCGACTCGCTGCGCGGCGCTTATGAATTCCGCCAGGTGCAGTTCAGCTATAAAGATACAGACAAGCATGTGCTCAAGGATTTTAATTTGACCGTCCGGCCCGGGGAATGCATTGCACTGGTGGGTGAATCGGGTGCGGGCAAATCAACGGTGCTTAACATGGTAGTAGGCTTTTACCGCCCGACTGGCGGCAAGATAGTGGTGGACGGCAGGCCGCTGGAGGAGCTGGATATGCGCATGTACCGCCAGAAGCTGGCTGTCGTGCCGCAGAGCACCGTGCTGTTCTCAGGCACCATCCGCAGCAATATCACCTTCGGGCTGACGGATGTACCGGACAGCAAGCTTGAGGAAGTCATCCGGCTGGCCAATCTGCAGGATGTGATCGCCCAGATGCCGCAGGGCATCGATACGCTGATTGGTGAACACGGCGGTAAGCTGTCAGGCGGACAGCGCCAGCGGATTGCCATTGCCCGGGCGATGATCCGTGACCCGGAGATTATTTTGCTGGATGAAGCGACCTCTGCGCTGGACAATATCTCCGAGTTCATTGTCCAAAAAGCGATGCGGGAGCTGATGCGCGGGCGGACCACCTTTATCGTGGCTCACCGGCTGTCCACCATCCGCGATGCGGACCGGATAGTTGTCATGAAGGACGGTCAGGTGGCGGAGGCTGGAACCTTTGAACAGCTGATGAGCCGCAAAGGAGCCTTTTATGAGCTGAAGCAGCTGCAGGGCTGACACGGAAGGCAGCTGTAACCAGGTATGAAGAGCAACAAAAAGCGGACACATGACCAGCATGTGTCCGCTTTGATATGCTTATGGTACCCGGGTCAGGCTACTGCTCACTTGTCCTTGTCCTTGCCGGAATCCTTACCCTTCTCCCCAGTCAGGCTCTCCTGCACATTGTCAACAATGCCTCCGACGATATCCTCTACCTTGCCGGTGGCGCCTTCTTGCCCAACCCGGCTGTGGTCAGGATCCGGAATCTGCTCAAATGCAGCTCCCCGTTTATCCTTGAACTTGTCCTTATCGTTCATGTCGCTCATCCTTTCCGGTCAGTAAAAGTTAGGATATGCCAGAAACGCATATACTATGTAAACAGTAAACCGGCGCGGAGCATTTGAACCAGGGCACATGTGAGGTTATTACATGGCAGAAGCAGGAAAATCCGTGCGGAAAGGGAAGTATTACTTAGTTGCTACGCCCGGTTATGCTGAAATTTCGTAATTTCCCGGTCATAATGCGAGACGGAGCCGTCAAAACGTTTTACACGCACATATTCTTCAGAGAACTTCTCAATAATTCCGTAGCCGACCTGGGAATACATTCCGTCAGGGTCAAGCTGCAGCGCGGATACAAAGGTCTGCGACATGGCGGCAACAAAAAAATCGATGTTTTTAACTAGTGTTTTCGGCATGGCCCGGTCCCCCCTTTGAGTAGCTTCATTCCAATTGGCCCGAAAAAGCTTTTCAATTATTTTACGACAGGCTTTGAATTTTGAAAACAGGTTTTATTTTGCAAAAGTGATGAAAACATAACAATTCGTATGAAAGGCGGGAAGCGGGAAAATGAATGAGGAATTTCTGCAGGCCCGTGAGCTGTTTGTCCGCTATTCCGGCAGCCTGGTTCAGATGCACCGTGAAGGTACACTGAAAGCCTATCAAGACTACAACATCCCCAAGGAGACTGAGCAGCAGTGGCTCCAGGAGCTGGCGGGCGAATATCTGCAGCGTTTGTCTATAAGAGACTGGGAAGCGGTTGCGAGGCTGGAGACACTCTCCAAACAATATCAGAACGCGGTTATCGTGGATAAAACAGCTTCGTTCGCGGACCGCAACATCATGAGCGCGGACAGTATCGTCAGGCTGATGTATGCGGAGGGGCTGGTTGGCATTATCCGTGCACATAAACCGCTGATTTCCCGTGAGCAGCTGTTCAGCGCCTCCCGCACGGCTGTACAGATTCTGGAGGCGGTCATAGTCCAGCCGCTGGTCATCGACCCCGGTCATGAGCTGCAGCAGCTTGGGCTGCGGGATAAGCGAACGCTGAACAGCAGAGCGAAGAAAAGCATTGAGGAAGTGGAAAAGCTGCTTAACTGATGAATTTGTGCGGCAGTACATTAGTGGGATTTCCTCCACTTAAACTTCGGCTCGACGGGAATAGTCAAATACTAGTTGGATTTCCTCCCACTAATTTCTCCTTTACATGCCTATATCAGTGATTTTCGGGGAATTAGCTGGAGGTATTCCAACTATATTCCGACTATAGGTAGAAACGAATAAACTATATAGTTTGAACTTGAAAATAC
>CAKMKL010000122.1 GCA_927443375.1 uncultured Paenibacillus sp.
CTATCGCCGGAATTAAGGTGGACAAGCATTCCACCGGCGGTGTAGGTGATAAAACGACGGTGGTGCTTGCACCGCTTGTAGCTTCCGCCGGAGTTCCAGTCGCCAAGATGTCCGGCCGCGGGCTGGGACATACTGGCGGCACACTCGACAAGCTGGAGTCGATCAGCGGCTTTTCGGTGGAGATGGGCCGTGAGCAGTTCTTCGCCCAGGTCGGCGAAATTGGCGCTGCCGTTATCGGGCAATCCGGCAACATTACCCCTGCCGACAAGAAGCTGTATGCGCTGCGTGACGTGACCGCTACCGTGGAATCCATTCCGCTGATTGCCAGCTCCGTCATGAGCAAGAAAATCGCCGCCGGTGCAGATGCCATCGTACTCGATGTCAAAACCGGCAGCGGTGCGTTCATGAAGACGCTTGACGATTCCATTGCCCTGGCCCAGGCCATGGTCGATATTGGTACGCATCTGGGCCGCAACACGGTTGCGGTCATCAGTGATATGGACCAGCCGCTGGGCTTTGGCATCGGCAATGCGCTGGAAATCAAGGAAGGCATCGAGACCTTAAAAGGCCACGGGCCAAAGGATCTGCAGGAGGTCTGCCTCATTCTGGGCAGCCAGATGCTGGTCCTCGGCGGCAAAGCGAAGGACGAAGCCGAAGCGCGTACGATCCTGATGTCCCATATCGAGGACGGCAGCGCCTTTGATAAGTTCAAGCAGATGGTATCCGCACAGGGCGGCGATGTTTCACAGGTCGAGGCACCGGATACCCTGCCGTCAGCCAGCCGCTTCATTGAGGTTAAGGCAGCGTCCGCTGGTTATGTCGAGAGCATCCAGGCCGAGGAAATCGGCGTGGCTGCCATGCTGCTTGGTGCAGGCCGAGAGACCAAGGAATCGCTGATTGATCTTGGTGTCGGTATCCAGCTGTCGCTGAAGGTCGGCGATGCCGTTGCCGCAGGCGACACGCTTGCCGTACTGCATGTGAACGACGCCAGCGAGAGCAAGGTGCAGGAGGCGGAAGCGAAGGTGTTGGAAGCTTACCGCATTTCCGCCCAGCCGGTTCCGCCGCAGCCGCTGGTATTCGCGCTTGTAACGAAGGATGGCGTAACCCGGTACTAAGTAACACACGAAGTGAAACGGGTAACGCAGAGTGATGCTAATACTGCGAAGGATTACTAAGTACTGCTAACTGATGCAAAGTGATGCAAAGTGATGCAAAGTAATGCTAAATGACGCTAGTACTGCTAGTACTGCTAGTACTGTGAAGTACTGTGAAGTACTGCTAAGTAACTTCAAGCACTAATTTGTGTTAGCAAGTAGCCAAGGCGCTAGAGTATTGTACTTCCTTCCGGCGCTCTTCCGGGAGTGCTAAGAAAGCGTTATGGATTAAGTGGATATTCTCCTGCTAATTTGACTCCACCGAGGTTGTTGGAGGAATTAGCGGGAAATCCTCCATTTAATAAACCCCCTTTTGGATACAGAGGTGCTTTTCCCGGCAATTAAGTGGAGGTATTCCCGCTAGTCATTCAGTGGTACGGAAATTGCGGGAATTACAGCCAACATTTCCACTTAAATGATAAGCCGTATAGAACAATCTGTTCTGTACGGCTTTTTTCCACGTTCACTGATTGCTTGCTATCCGTTAATCCCCAGGAGTGTCCACTCCGCCTAAAGCGTCCTCCACCGTCTGCATGATCTGGTAAGCTCCCTTGCTCCGGTTGCAGAGGGCTGCGAAGGTTACACCGCTTGCAGGATAGAACGCCGAGCGGAAGGAGACGCCCGGATCGAAACCCATCACATGGTATTTGTACACTTCTCCAGTCAGCTTGGTAATCCACACACCATAGCCACAGTAGTTATCCTGATCTTCATGAATATGCGGCGTTAGCAGCAGAGCAGTCGTTTCCTCATTGAGCAGCCGATGGTTGAACAGGCCGTCCCACAATAGCTGCATGTCTGTTGCAGTAATGAATGCTCCGCCGTCTGCGCCCCCTTTTACCGGTATGGAGTAGATATTGGTGATTAAGCTTCCATCTTCCTGTTCTATATATCCCATGGCTGTATTGGCCGGTAGATTATCCAGCGCAAAATAACCGGAATGCTGCATGCCGCAAGGCAGGAAAATATGCTGCTCCACATAATCCGAGAAAGCCATCCCGCTTGCTGCCTCAACAAGCAGACCGAGCATGATATAACCCGCATTGTTATAGTGAAATCTGTCACCGGGGTTGAATTTCATCGGCAGGTTCTGGAACATCGGCAGGAAATCCTCAAGGCGCCTGAGCGTATACATCGGTACGGCCTTCCACAATTCTGCGAAATCATCCATTGTCTCTTCGTCAAAATAATCCCCGATGCCCGAGCTGTGTGTCAGCAGCTGATGCACGGTTATCTCCGGACTGAACAGCGGAAACGCAAGTCCGCCTCCTTGTAGCACTTCCAGAGCTCTACTCTCAAAAGAGAGCTTACCCTGTTCCACAAGCTGGCAGATGGCAATAGCTGTAAACAGCTTGCACCCGGAGGCGATGCCGAAACGTGTGTCGGGCTTATTCAGCCGGTTATCCGCCAGGTTCGAATGGCCGTAGGCTTCCAGAATCAACTCCTGTTCGCGGCCGGATACCAGTACTGTTCCTGAAAGACCTAAGCTTTGGGCTGTGCTGGCAATCGCTCGGCGAAGGTGTTCAATCCTCATAGATTATCCCTCACTCCTGTTCTGTAGTGACTTATGTCTATTCAGATATTCGGCAGCGGGAAGCGGTTATCCTTTTCATGGAATAAGAGCTCCCGGCGAAGAGGAGGTGATAATACTTGACTGTAACAGTGAAGTGGAGCAGCATAGAGAATGGGCGGCCTCTGCTGGAGTGCCTGCCGTGCTGTCACACTGCCTAAACCGGTGAATAGATAGCGGAAATGGTGTAATCGGAGGGAAGTTAACATGAGTGAATCAAGGATACTAATCAGCATGAATGTATTGAAGGATTGCCTGGGGCTTAGCCGTGGTGAACTGCTGGCTGTTGTGGCTGACGATGACAAGCGCGAGCTCGCGGAATCCGTCTATGAAGCAGGCAAGAGATTAGGGGCGGAATCGATGCTGCTGGTCATGCAGCCGCGGAGCAAATCGGGCGAGGAGCCGCCGGCTCCGGTCGCCGAAGCGATGGCAAAAGCGGATGTGGCCGTCTGTATTACGACACATTCCATGACACATACGGCTGCCCGCAAGCAGGCAGCTGCAGCAGGAACACGTGTGGCCACCATGCCTGGCATGACGGATGATATGTTCAGCAATGGTGCTATAACAGCCGATTATGCGCAGGTCAAAGAGCTGACAGAACAGGTTGCCGCCCTGCTGTCCGCAGGCCGTGAGGTGCGTGTGGAGAAGGACGGGCTGAGTCTGAGCTTCTCGATTGACAGCAGAGACGGCGTGCTGAGCACCGGTTTATATCTTAATCCGGGAGAATCAGGTAATCTGCCTTCCGGCGAGGCCTATATCGCGCCCATGGAAGGTACTGCGTCAGGACAGATTAAGGTGGATGGCTCCATCGCCGGAATCGGTGCGCTGCATAGTCCGCTGGTGCTTACCGTGGAGCAGGGCCGTCTAACAGCAGCCGAAGGCGAAGGCGGGGACAAGCTGCTGCAGATGCTTGGAGCAGGCGACGGGCGGTTCCTTGGCGAATTTGGCATCGGAACGAACAACAAGGCGAGAATTACAGGTGTAGTGCTGGAGGACGAGAAGGTGTACGGAACCATTCATGTGGCATTTGGCAGCAATAATACCTTTGGAGGTATAGTAGCTGCAGGAGTACATATCGATGCTGTGGTGATGAAGCCTGACGTGTATATAGACGATAAGCTAATTATGCTTGCGGGAGAATTGCTCTAAGTTGGGAGTTTAGGAGTTTAGGAGTTTAGAAGTTTAGGAGTGTCGGACAAATGACTCCTGATGGTTAAAGTGAGGGGCTTTCGCTGCGTATCCGTAAGGATGCCGGAGAAGGCCTTTTTTTCTGCGTGAATTGGAATAATTTCCTGCCTTTCTGACCAAACTGGAATACAGTACCTGTGAAATGAAGGTTAATGTTCAGGAGGGGAACCACTTTGAGAAAAATTCGTTATTTGACGCTTGTGCTATGTATGGCTGTCTCGGTTTTGGGAGCGGCACCAGGCGCATTTGCGGAGGAAAAGGCTAAAAGTACCGGCAATACCGCTGCTGCTGTGGATCTTGCGCCGGGAGCACGTTCAGCCATTCTAATGGATGCTGGCACCGGCACGGTTATTTATGAGAAGAACAGCCATGACAAGCTCCCGCCGGCCAGTATTACCAAAATTATGACGATGCTGCTGACCGTTGAAGCTCTGGATGAAGGCAGACTGCAATTGACCGACAAAGTGCGGACGAGTGAATACGCTGCATCGATGGGCGGTTCACAGATTTTTCTGGAGCCCGGTGAAGAAATGACGGTGGACGAGATGCTGAAAGGCATCGCTATGGCCTCCGGCAATGATGCCTCTGTTGCAATGGCGGAGAAAATCGCCGGCTCAGAGAGTGCTTTTGTCGATATGATGAACAGTAAAGCAGAGGCGCTTGGCCTGAAGGATACGCATTTTGCCAACTGTAACGGCCTGCCGGCTGCGAATCATTATTCCTCGGCCCATGACATTGCCGTCATCAGCAGAGAGCTGCTCAAGCATGAACGGATTATTAAATATACCGGTTCCTATCAGGACTATCTGCGCAAGGATTCGGCTAAACCGTTCTGGCTGGTCAACACGAACAAGCTGGTGCGCTTTTATACGGGAGCCGACGGTCTGAAGACCGGTTATACGTCGGAGGCCAAGTTCTGCCTCTCGGCTACTGCAGCCAGAGACGGACTCCGCGCCGTTGCCGTAGTTCTGGGCGAACCGAACACGAAGACACGCAACAGTGAAGTGTCGGGCATGTTCGATTATCTCTTTTCACAATACAAGATGCACACGATCTACAAATCCGGAGACACCATCGGTACGCTGAACATTGAAAAAGGTGTGAAAAAGGTGCTGCCGATTACCGCCAAGGAAACCTACAGCGTGCTGCTTAAAAAGGGAGTTACCCAGGAAGGCATCCGCAATGAAGTGGTGCTGCCGGACAGTGTAAAAGCGCCAATCACCGCAGATCAGACTATCGGCAAGCTGGTAGTCTACCAGGGCACGAGTGTAATTAAAGAATATGAGCTCAAGGCGGGGGAAGCTGTGCCGAAGGCAGGCTGGTGGAAGCTGTTCAAGCGTACGACGGGATCGCTGTTCACGGTTGATTAATTTCTTGCATTTTGTAGATTCCCCTTGTGTCCTCTGTAGATTCATAGGGGTTTTCTTCTAGTTTTGTCGGGGAGCAGGAATCCTCAATTGCCTTGTAGAAAACCTTGTCCTTGTAGGGGAAAGCACCAAGTTACAGGACGGTTTGTGAAAGCAACGAAGAGGAGAGTGGCAAGTATGAATTCTCATGTGGAGATGGAGCATCACCGGGGTGTGCTGGTTGTCCGTTTATCGGGAGAGTTGGATCATCACGCAGCCGATTATGTTCGTATGGAGATGGATGAAGCGATTATGCGGGGCCAGGTGGAGCATCTGATTCTCAGCCTGAAAGAGCTGCAGTTCATGGATAGCTCGGGCCTTGGTGTTATTCTTGGGAGGTACAAGCTGATTCGCAGCAAGGGCGGGAAAATGGCAGTCTGTGATGCCACCACCCCTGTGAAGCGGCTGCTGGAAATGTCGGGCCTGTTCAAAATCATGTCCCTATATGACGACGAGAGCTCTGCGCTCTCGGATTTGGAGGTTGCGTTATGACAAAGAGTGAAGCTGGTAACTTCATGAGTGTCCAGTTTGCCGCCCTCTCGGAGAACGAATCGTTCGCGCGTGTGGTGGTAGCGGCCTTCGTCTCCCGGCTCGATCCTACCATGGAAGAACTGAATGATCTGAAGACTGTTGTCTCGGAGGCGGTCACTAACTGTATTATCCACGGCTATGACAGTAATCCGGAAGGGATTGTCAGCATCTCGGCATCGATCGACAATGAGACCGTGCACCTGACCATTGAGGATCAGGGGAACGGCATTGAAGACCTGGAGCTGGCGCAGCAGCCGCTGTATACGTCCAAGCCGGAGCTGGAGCGGTCGGGCATGGGCTTTACGATTATGGAGAATTTCATGGATGCATTCGAAGTGACCAGTGAGCCGGGACGCGGTACCTCCATTTCAATGAAGAAAACGATCGTCTCGAAAAAAGCTTTATACAATTAGGGGTTGGAGCCATGGAAGCAGAATCTAAAAAAGCTCCGCCGACCTATTTGGACGATGCGGAGGTCAAACGTCTTATTGCGCTCAGTCAGGCCGGAGATAATCTGGCCCGCGACACGCTCGTAAGCTGCAACATCCGCCTCGTCTGGTCGGTGGTGCAGCGGTTTATGAACCGCGGGTATGAGCCTGATGATTTGTTCCAAATCGGTTGTATCGGACTGCTCAAGTCCGTTGATAAATTCGACCTCAGCTATGAGGTCAAATTCTCCACCTATGCTGTGCCGATGATCATCGGCGAGATCCAGCGTTTCCTGCGCGACGACGGGACCCTCAAGGTCAGCCGCTCCCTCAAGGAGATGGCCAACAAGGTGCGCAAGATGAAGGACGAGATGTCAAAGACGCTGGACCGCCTGCCGACCATCGGCGAGGTTGCGGAGGCACTTGGTGTAACACCGGAAGAAATCGTGTTTGCCCAGGAAGCCAACAAGCCGCCGACCTCGATCCACGAGACCGTGTTCGAGAATGACGGCGATCCGATCACCCTGATCGACCAGATCGCCGACGAATCGCAGGAACGCTGGTTCGACAAGCTGGCGCTGAACGAAGCCATCGGCGCACTCACCGAACGCGAGCGCTTGATCGTCTACCTGCGCTACTACCGCGACCAGACCCAGTCGGAAGTCGCCACCCGCCTCGGCATCTCGCAGGTCCAGGTGTCGAGGCTGGAGAAGAAGATCCTTGCGAACATTCGTGAGCAGATTGCGCAGTAGGGGCGCGGTTAGGCTGGTCTCCTTGCAGCAGTAAGGTGAAATGTAAGAGTAGGGGTAATGAGTAAGGGTTTGTTGGTGAGTACAGGTTGAGGAAAGAGCATGTTCGAAGTAATCAGGTATGGAGAAGTATGTGACGGGTGCAGTGACTGGTAACAAAATGCAGCAGAAACCGCCTTGCAAGGGCGGTTTTTTGTTTTGGATATTTTTGGTATGATCAAACCAGCAGAACGTTAGCTATATTACTGGCCGATCCGAGCCGCTGGGGAACTGGGAACTGCTAACGGACCGGAAAGCCCTTATCTTCGCTGTAGAGGGTATTTCACTAGGCTAACGGACCGAAGTGTACTTATTTCCTCTCCAGCAGGCATTTTTCGAGAGTATCCCCGTAAATAAGCGCACTGGAGTCCGTTAGAATGACAAAGGGTGGATTATGACTCAAATAAGTGCATCTGAGTCCGCTGAAAATGGTGGAGAATGGAACTCTGAAATTATGGACTAAAAAATGATTACTCTGGATATAAGTTTGAAGAATTCGATGCAATACTAAGTGAAGATGATAAAATATCTTCAACTATATAGATTGAACTTGAAAATATACAATTTAGGAAAAAGTGATGGAGGGGAATTTTGGAACTGTAGGAGCGGGAGCGTCCGCCTTTGTCTTCGGATTTCTACCGGTAATAGCGGTTCAAATCAAGAAATCGGAAGACAA
>CAKMKL010000123.1 GCA_927443375.1 uncultured Paenibacillus sp.
GGACAGGGCTGCAGACTATCTGGGTAAATCCATGGCACTGCTGTCGGTGGTGGTCAACCCGCAGCGTTTTGTGATCGGCGGCGGTGTGGCCAAGGCAGGCAGCTTCCTGCTGGATCAGATCGACCATCACTTCCGTAAGTATGCCCTGGAAAATGCCAAGGCGAATGTGGATATTGTACCGGCTATCCTGGGCAACAATGCTGGCGTGGTAGGTGCGGCTGGGCTTCATGTATTCGGATGAGCAAGGTGAAGGTTAATACACGGAATTCCTTATTCGTCAAAATCCTGCTGATCTCTTTGATGTGTATGACCGTTCCAATGACCTTCTCTCTTTTGTATGCTAATGATTCCGTCTCCAAAACCTTGTACACAGAAAGTGCCGGTTCAGTGGAAGGGACTATCCTTATCGACGGAATCGGCGGAGGTTCAACCGGAAGCAGTGTCGGCGGGGCTGCCCGGAGCTGGCTGAAGGAGGCGGGAGCGAATCACGGATCGGCGATTACCGAGACAGCCCAGCAGTCACCTGTAACGGGGCGGCCTGTAATTACTAACGCAGTGATTATCCCGGGTATAGAGGAAGGGAATCCCGAGGGCCTGCTGGTTACATCCATTGATCTGGGGGAGCTTGCCGGTAAAGTCAATCAGAACGGGAGCGGACCGGAGCTCAAGACGATGCTGGTCAACGGCGCGGGACTGGTAGTGTCGGCTGCAGAGCCGGAGTATATTTTATCCCTGGATTTAAGCAAGCAGCAGGGCGATCTTTTTGATTATTACAACGGGTTCAAAGCCAGCCAGTCGGGGTCCGGGGCTTTTACGCTTGAAGGTGTACCGTACCTAAGCGCTTATGAAAAAGGCAGGATCCAGGATGTATATGCAGTTTCATATACTCCGATGAGCAAATACACTGAAAAAGCCGAAGCGCTGAATCATAAGCTGATCTTTGTCATGCTGGCGGCGATTCTGCTGTTTTCGCTTATTATTACCGGCTTTGCCCGGTCGGTAACGAAGCCGATTGCGGCCGGCTCTGCCTATCTCAGAGAAATGGCGGCAGGCAACTGGCAAATTGAGCTTCCTGTCCGGTATATGAATAAAAAGGATGAAACCGGCCTGCTTATGAGATCGGTGCATCAGATGCAGCAATCTCTCCGTGAAGCCATCGGTACCGTCAAGCAGGAGTCAGATAAGCTGAAGGAGAATGTGGACACAGCAAAAGGCAGTATTTCCGAGCTGAACAGGCAGATCCGGACGGTCTCGGAGATCACGCAGGAGATGTCGGCAAGTACGGAGGAAACGGCTGCGGCCGCCGATGAACTGAGGTTCATGGCAAGTGAGACAGAGTCTGCGGTGCAGGCCATGGCTGAAAATGCAGTAAGAGGGGCTGCGGACTCCCGCTCCATTTACACGCGTGCGGTTGGACTGAAGGAAGGGACAGAGCAGTCGAAGGAGAGAGCAGCCTTTCTTTTGCAGGATCTCAAGGATAACCTGAACTCGGCCATTGCTCATTCCCATTCGGTACACCGGATTAATCTGCTGGTGCAGACGATACTCGGAATTGTCTCACAGACGAATATTCTTGCGCTGAATGCAGGAATTGAGGCCGCACGGTCCGGGGAGACAGGCAAAAGCTTTGCTGTTATTGCCGGTGAAATCCTCAAGCTGGCCCAGCAATCGGGCAGATCGGCAGCCGAAATCCGTGAAGTGACCGCGGAAGTGCTGCAGGCGGTTGATAATCTGACCCATTGCTCCCGGGAGGCAATTCTCTTTATGGATCAGACGGTGCTGGAGGATTATGAGCTGCTTGTCCGGAGCGGAGAGCAGTATTACCGGGATGCCGCATTTTTTGAGGAACTGCTTGATACATTCAGCCAGACTGCGGAGGAAATCCGGACGTCCATACACAGTATGGCGGTAAGTATCGGTGAGATTACACAGGTGAACAGCCAGTTCGCCCGGGATACTGGGTTGATCGCCGAGCAGGCGAACGGGATTCTGCAGCAGAGCGTAGTGGTCGCCGGTACTGCCGGGCAGACAGAAGAAAGCGCGGAGGAGCTGAGGAATGGGATTGCCCGCTTCCAGGTGTAGTCGGGCTTGCTTTTTACACCCCCCTGTATTATCCTAACAATGATTAACTACGGATTAATGGTTTACTATCAAACATGGGGGAGATGTTTTATGGCTACGACCTGGCATCAGGATGTGCGGAACCGGAACCGTGAAGAGTTCATTCTGGCCGGCCAGCATACGCTGATTGAGCGCAATTTTACTAATGTAGGTCTTAAAGAGATATGCGAACGGGCGAATCTTAGCAAGGTTACGTTCTATAAATGCTTCAATTCTTTGGACGAGCTGATCTTTGCGGTGCAGCAAAAAATACTGGGTGAGCTGACGGTGTTCATTGAACAGCATTCCTCTTCCCGCAGCAGCGGCCTGGAGAGTGTGGAAGGATACCTGGATGTCTGGATTCAGTTTCTGGAGAACCATCCGGATTATTTGAAATATATCGGATTTTTTGATCATACCTACCGTGACCACTATCCAAACGAGGAGCTGCAGGCGACCTACCGGGAACTGGTCAGCGACGGTACCATCGGGCGGGTCCTGCATAATTATATTGAGCAGGGTGTGCGGGACGGCTCGATCCGCCCTGAGCTGCAGCTGCAGAAGACCAGCCTGTTCATCTTTGAGATGATCATCAGCCTGATGCAGCGTCTGGCCTTTCGCGGTAAGCTGCTGCAGGAGGAGCACGGAGTCGATGTGAGGGAGCTCGCGGATACTTCCAAGGCGTTCGTGTTGCATTATTTGAAAAAATAGGCTATATAAATTGATCTAATGACTTTTTGTTTTGGGATATAAACTCTCTTTACCGGTTTTGGCCGGTACGTCTTGCTTCGCAGCTTGTGCTGAAGGGCTTGTACATGGCTCTCCAACTTAGACTCATATGCCTTTAGGGTCATTTGGTCTACTCCTGCGGCTCCCTTATTGCGCTTCACCTCTCGAAAGGCTTCCTCCAAGTTTGGTACTGCCCAGATCTTGTCGATGAGGCTATACCATCTGCGCTTCTTGCCACCTTCTCCTCCTTCACGGAAATGCCTGACGGTTTTCGTCTTTTCCTCCATGCTTCTTCTACTTCCCTTCTAACACTCAGCGGATTAGCCCTGTGGGCACTATTCCGAGTGCACAGTTGGTCTTTCACCCCAGACGGTCTACCCTTATGTTCGACCCCGGTTCTACGCGCTTCGTGGCTCCCCGGATTCTGTCTGGTACATGGCAGTTTTTTTTTCCAGCACTTCTCTTTCACGGTTTCGGGCTTCACACCAGGTCACTGCCTTTTCAAGTCAGTGCCCGCATCGGCGACTCTGCGCCGATTCACTTGCCTTTGCGGCCTTTCCGGCAAGCTTGTTCACTACTATCCCTACGTCTGACTTCTTACCCTCCGTCGTTCCGTTCTTGACCTCACGATCTTGAACGAAGGTTACCGCTTCGCGGAGAGGATAAGATCTCCTTGGGTCACGTCATCGCACTTTCCCCCGAATCCAGTCCTCTTAACCTCCAGAGCTATGGATGGTATTGGACGTTCCTTTCTTTTGCAAGGTTGTCCTGCTCTGCCGGCCAACTTGGTTCTGCCGCCTGTTCCGAGGTTTGCCTTCTAATCCTCCGCACCCTTCCTCACGGACAGAGCACTATTAGTCAGCTATATACTTCCGCCATCTCGCGGTGTACTCGGGACTTTCACCCGTTAGCACGATGCGCTGCCAAGCGCACAAAAGCGGATTCCCCCAAGGAATCCGCTAAGTTTGCCGTTAACCGACGGCATTCCTGCCGGTCGTCCGCCAACTATATAGATTGAACTGGAAAATTAAAGTTAGGGGAAGAGTGGCGGAGGGGAATTTTGGAACTGGAGGTGCGGTAGCGTCTGCCTGAAAGCTTTCCGCAGGAAAGCTAGCATCGGAAGCATAAGCAGTCTGCGG
>CAKMKL010000124.1 GCA_927443375.1 uncultured Paenibacillus sp.
GCTGCAGATAGCCGAGATAGCTTCCATTAATAATCGGGTATTCCGTACGATGGGTTCGCCTCTTATGCTGCCCAAGCATCATCACTGCGACATTTTTTCGCGCAAGGATCAGCGTCTTTTGCTGACGGTTGATCATAACAATATTCCTGTGGATGATCTGATTTCTGTCCGCTGCCAAGTATCCGACAAAAAAATAAGCTTTGCACGGTACCGCCCGTTCCCTTTCTGGAACCGTGTCCGCGAAGCTTTTCTGATCTAAGGATCAGACTCATCTACGATTCACTAGCCGGGAAATGCAAGCAATCCCGGCTCTTTTATGCGCAGGTAAATTTTACAAACTTTTCTATTCTATCTGACATGAATTGATAGACAGAGAGAAAAATCAAATGGTATAATGAACCTATTTTACATAGTGTTGCTACTTAAAGGAGAGAGAAATTGTTGAAAAAACTATTGTCCTTAATTGGAGTAAGCCTACTGGCTCTCGTGCTTGCGGTCCCCGCTTTTGCCGCCGTTAAGCCGATCTCCGTCTATGTCAACGGTAGCAGTCTTACATTTCCTGCCGGCACCCCTTATCTTGATAATAACTCTGTACTGGTACCTTTCCGGGTTGTTTTTGAGAAGCTTGGGATGCAGGTGTTATGGGATGCCAAGACTGGAACGGTTACCGGTACCAGCGCTAATCTTACAATCACCCTCAAAATCGGCAGCAACCGCGCTTCCGTCAACGGTATGGTTAAGAAATTGACCGTAGCCCCTGTTTCCAGCAAAGGCACCACCTACGTACCGCTCCGTTTTGTAGCTGAGGCTACCGGCGGCACTGCGGTCTGGGATGCTGCTAACAGAAGTGTCAAGATCACCACCGCTGCCTCAACAGCTGCAAGCGATGAAAAAGCTATTACAGCACTCATCAAGCAGGCCATTCAATACTATAATGAGGAAAAAGCCGTCAGCTACTACTCCCTTGTGGATGACGGGGACAGCTATACAGATGAAGTCTCTTCCTTGAACGACTTTTTCAAGAATTATGATATGAAAACTACCATTGAGACTCTTAAAATCCTAAGTATTCAAGGCGATGAAGCTACTGTCTATACCGTCGAGAATGAAATCCGGACCGGCGGATATTATATTCCGGATGAGAAGGTCGAATACCTGTACAATCTCGTCCGCGTCAATGGTGTATGGAAAATTTCCGAAATCAATACACAGGACAAGACAGTACTGCTGACACGTGAACAAGGCATGAAATCCGCTGATATTCCGCAAGGCTATGCAACCACCATCAAGGACAATCTCAGCAAGTATTTTCAGGCAATGACGAGTGAGAACATCGACGGTACGATGGCTCAGTTGAGCTCATACGGGGAAGAGTATGATGCATCCAGCAAGGCGGATTTGCAGGATATTTTCGACAATTATGATCTTCAATATACCCTGAATACCTCGAATATCTACTACTATGCCTCAGGTGAAGCCGCTGTTTACGCTGAAGTTACCGTAAAGGATGCCGGGACCGGGGAAACCTACGAACAGCCAATGCTCTTTCTGTTCTATCAATCGGAGAGCGGAACTTGGACAATCGATGATTTCTACTATCTTGATTAAGCTGGGAGTAAGCTCAGGAGTCATTGCAATCGGCATTACCAAATAAACTCAAAGGGTGCATCCACTAATGAAATCAGCTAAAGTGATCACTGCTGTTCTAAGCGGCTGTCTGGCACTGTCTGTTATGTTCTCGCCAGCAGCTCTGGCAGCCGACAGCACGCAGACCTCTTCAAATACCGATCTGATTAATGAAATCATGCAATATTTAGAAAGCTACAATGTAGAGGGCGTTGATCATGATACATTGATCCGCGGCGCGATTGACGGAATGGTTAACACACTGGAGGATCCTTACAGCACTTACTTTACCAAAGAAGAAGCTGCTGAGTTTGAGAGTATGGTCGATCTTGAATATGTAGGGATCGGTGTCAGACTGGTATACACACCTGTCACAAAAGAGCTATACATTGAAGAGGTTATTGCGGGTTCACCGGCTGAGCAGGCCGGCCTGAAACGCGGGGACACCATCCTCAAAATCAATGGCGTTACGGTAAGTGACACTGCGGGTGATGAACTTGCCGGCACCACGGGAACGAAGGTTTCCCTGCTCATCAGCAGAAACGGAGCCAGCAAAACCATCAGCGTGACCAGAAATGATATCACTTCGGCCTCAGTCACCGGACAAATCATTGGAGATCATACCGCCTATATCACGATTACCGGTTTCAGCCAGAGTGCTGATGAAGAATTCTCCACGGTTCTCGACAGCATGCGGGCAGCCGGTATGAAATCACTGGTTCTGGATTTACGCAATAATACAGGCGGCTATATGGATTCAGCCTATAATATTGCCTCTAAATTCATAGATTCAGGGATCATGATGTACACCTCCGATCAAAGCGGCGCATTGACTCCGGTAACGATTACTGCCGGCAGCAAAATTGGCGTACCGGTGGTTGTACTCACCAATGAATACACTGCCAGCGCTTCTGAAGCGTTGACAGGCGCCTTACGGGACAACAAGCTTGCAACTATTGTCGGTACCCGTTCTTACGGCAAGGCCCGGATCCAGAGCCTTCTGCCAGTCTCCAATGGCGATATGCTGAAACTGACCACCATGAAGTATCTGACGCCGAATAAAGAGGACTTCAACCATATCGGACTGGCTCCGGATATTGAAGTAGAGGGCTCCACAGCTCAATTAATCACCGCCCTGCAGATTGCAGGCCTGACCAGCATCACTCTTGCCGGAGATAACCATATCCTGGATGTCAATGGTCATGCATTTGCCGGAAATCTTGGGTTGGTGAAGCAGGGAAATAAGATGTATGCTTCGGCACGCGTTCTCGCTGCGCTTGTGGAAAGTGACATTACTTGGGATGCCAAGAACAAGAAGGTATTGCTCACGAACGGAGCCGGCAAAGCATTCGGCTTCACGCTGGCCTCCAAAGATGCCATTTCCAAGGACTATGAAACATTGATTGAACTTGGTGCTTTCGCGAAGAAATTCCCCGCGTTCACCTGGAGCTACAATGCATCTGCGAAACAATTGAAATTATCTGTTAAATAACATTTTCATCATACCATAAGACGAAAAGAGCACCTCATCACACCATTTAAATGGCTGATGGGGTGCTCTTTTTGATAGACCGCCGTTAATTCGAAGGATTTTGCGGCGGATTAGGAGCCTGGTTGTGCGAGTTTTTCGAATGTTGGTTATGCTGTCTGCCTTGGGACTCTTTATGATTCTTCTTACCCTGTGAGTCCTTATTCCGGTGATTCCGGCTCTGATGCTCGCGTACGGGTCTATCCTTGCCATTATGCTCTCTGGAGGAAGCACCTCCATTTGTTGAGGGTTTGGATGGAGCCTCCCGTTGTTCTCTGACGGTTCCCGCCGGCTCTGCGGATTCCTCTAAAGACTCCTCTTCCGTGCCGGGTTCAGGAACTTCTTTGATTAGAATATCCTTAAAGGTACCCTCTTTCGGCAGTTCCTTCAGCTTATGCAGCACAAAATAGGCACAGCCAAAGTTGCAATACTCATTAATATAATCCACCATGCCGGAAATTGCTGTATCCCGGTTCACCTTAGGGTGATTGTCCCGGTAAAAGCCCTTTAAGCGCAACTGGCTGTAGCCCCAGTCACCGATTATATAGTCGTAACGGTCCAGCACCTCGCTATAGCGCCCGCGAAATGCCTCCGGGTTCCAGCCGTCTTTATGATCGAGCATCAGCTCGTAACCTTTTCCACCAATAACGATCAAGCGTGTGTCGCCTGCCTTTCATTTTATCTGAGGGGGACGTTGATGAAGCCCGTCATTCCGATGAATATTGGATTTCCAGCCGCGTGTACCGCTGTATAGAGTGAACTTGTGGAGATTTTATTTAGGGATTAGTCGTGACTGCAGAGAATGTTTGGACTTCCGGCCGCTGTTGTCTTCAGATTTCTTGATTTAAACCGCTGTCAGCGGTAGAAATCTGAAGACAAAGGCGGACGCTACCGCTCCTCCAGTTCCAAAATCCCTCTCCATGACTCCCATCAACGCGGGTGTTGTAGCAAACCCTAAGGTTAGTTGATCGCTCGCGCTCCAACCCCCACCTTTATTACCTTAAACCTTAAAATTCCCCAAGCCTTACAGGCTCACAGAACGCTCCCCACGGGTCTTAGCAGCGGACTTGACCTGATCATGCGCATGGTAAGAGCTGCGGACAAGCGGTCCTGCTTCAACATGACTGAATCCGCGTTGCAGCCCCTCTTCCTTAAGTGCAGCGAATTCTTCCGGCGGATAGTATTTCACCACGTCCAGATGTTTGTCGGAAGGCTGCAGGTATTGCCCCAAAGTCAAAATATCACAGTCCACTGCCCGGAGATCATCCATGGCCTGCAGGATCTCGTCCCATTCCTCGCCTACGCCAAGCATGATGCTCGATTTGGTTGGAATATCCGGCTTCATCTCCTTGGCCCGGCGCAGCAGCTCCAGGGAGCGGCGGTACTTGGCTTTTGCCCGTACACGGTCAGACATCCGCTCTACGGTTTCGATATTATGATTCAGAATATCCGGGCGGCTGTTCATGACAATCTCCAGACTCTCCCTGTCTCCGAGAAAATCAGGAATCAGCACTTCCACACTACATAGCGGAAGCCGCTTGCGGATAGCCGCCACGGTCTCGGCAAAGATACTGGCGCCTCCATCCTTCAGATCATCGCGGGCTACACTGGTTACTACACAGTGCTTAAGCTTCATACCTTCTGCGGCTTCCGCCACGCGTTCCGGCTCGAGAAGATCAAGCTCCGTAGGCTGGCCTGTATTCACAGCACAGAACCGGCAGGCACGTGTACAAATATCGCCGAGAATCATAAAGGTAGCCGTGCGGTTCGCCCAGCATTCATAAATATTCGGGCAGCGCGCTTCCTCACATACGGTATGTAAAGTTTTGGACCGCATCATGCCTTTAATATCCTGATAATTATCACCGGTCGTTAACTTGATTCTAATCCAGTCTGGCTTGGGCTGTTTGGCTGTTCGGTTAGTCAAAATAATAAACCCCGCTTTCCCCTGAATATAAGTCTCATGGTTAAAAGTTGCTGTTTCATATTATAGCATGTGCAATAGGCAATTGCCTGTTTTCGTGAAATTTGCCTGACTAAATTTTATCTCTCCATGCAGGAGCTTTGACAGATGCGGATAAAAAACAGCTTTTTGCTCCAATCTATAACAAAAGCACCCGGCAGCTGCCTAAGCTAAGGCCGTTGCCGCCATCACACGCCCGGATTATAGGAGGTAGTTATCATGCTGGCCTTGTTCAAAAAGACCCTACCCTGGAGAACCGTATTGTGCCTGTCCGCAGCCGCAATGCTGTGTGGCGCAAGCCAGGCTGCCGCCACTGAAGCCGCCCGGAGGGTCAACCTTCCTGCAGTCCAGTCCGGCAGCTCTTCCGCAGCAGACATAGCAGACCCTGCGGCAGCGCGAAAAGAATTGTATGAGCAGATGAGTGCAGCCACCGGCATTCCCTGGTTCCGATTCGCTGCGATTGATCAATATGAACGGACCATCGCCAAGAAAAAAGCAACCGCAGTAGTTCAAGCACCCTCCCGCATTACCGCCATCAGCATTCCGGCTCCGGTATGGTCCGGCCCGCTGAATCCGGACCAGGCGGATACTTCCCCGGACTCGATCCGATTCTTTGGCGGAATGGGGGTTGACGGTTCTGGAGATGGCCTAGCTGATTCCTCAAACGATGCCGATCTGCTCTACAGCATGGCAAGACATCTGCTGAAATACGGCAATTCTGCCAATGACTTCAGTATCGGCGTCTGGGAATATTATCACAACGGTCGTGCTGCCCAGCGGGTGGCCCAGTTTGCCAAGCTGTACGAGCATTTTGGACGGCTGGATTTATCCGGCAGCGCCTTTCCGCTGCCCCTAGGAAATAAATATGCTTACCGCAGCACCTGGGGTACAGGCAGAAGCTGGGGAGGCGCCCGTATTCATGAAGGAACGGATCTTTTTGCCCCTCAAGGCCTGCCTGTACGCAGCACCTGCTTCGGCATCGTTGAGACGAAAGGGTGGAACCGCTACGGCGGCTGGCGGATCGGTATCCGGGATATAGAGAACCGCTACCACTATTACGCACACTTATCCGGTTATGATAAGTCGGTCACACGCGGAGATATTGTAACACCTGGCCAGATTATCGGCTGGGTCGGCAGCTCCGGCTACGGCAGCCCCGGCACTCAAGGAAAATTTCCTCCGCATCTGCATTACGGCATTTATCGTGACCGCGGCACTACGGAATGGGCCTTTGATCCATATCCGCTGCTGAAGCAGTGGGAGAATCAGGAGTACCGGGCGCTCCGGAAAAATAAGAAGAGCAAATAAGCATTCGTGAAGTGGCGGATTTCAATACAGCAGTAAACAGCCGAAGGGTTCAATCTCCGCTAGAATCCGGCCAGAATTCCGGATGGTTGCCCCGCTTAGCAGGTCGGTCAGCACATTTTTGTCAGAACGGAGGCTGCATAGTTCAAGCTGGTAGGCGTTCGGAGAATTATTAATGATCACGCCGATCTTGTCCTGTTCCCAGCGCCGGACAAAGCCAAGCACACCCCGCACTTCATCTGTGAACCAGGGGCGGAACGCACCCTTTTGCAGAATGGTATACTGTCTTCTCAGGGCAATCAGCGTCTTGTACCATTCATGCAGCTCCGCATTCTGCTCCTGCGCCTGCCAGAGCATGGGTTTCCGGCAGTGCGGATCAGTCGCTCCCTCCATGCCGATCTCGTCTCCGTAATAAATCATCGGAATGCCGATATAGGTCAGCTGAAAAAAAACAGCCAGCTTCATCCGCTTAAGTGCCGTGCCTTCCCGGTCCCAGCCGCGTCCATTCTCCTTGCAGGCTGTCAGAAAGCGCTCTGTATCATGGCTTCCGAGCAGCTGGAACATGGCTGAGTTGGCCTGATCGTTGAGTAAGGCTTCAGCATGAAGCAACTGCTCCATAAAGCGTACCGGTCCGCTCGCCTGCAGTGCAAAAAACTCCAGCACCGCCTCGCGCAGAACATAATTCATACCGCCATCAAACTGGTCCCCCCTTAGCCAAGGGCCGGATGCATGCATGATTTCCCCAATCAGCAGCAGTTCGGGAAACTCCGCTTTCAGCTCCCGGCGCAGACGTGTCCAGAACTGCGGATTCACTTCATTCGCCACATCGAGACGCCAGCCGTCAATTCCCGCTTCACGTACCCAATATTTGGCCACAGCAAGCATATAATCAGCTGTCTCGGGGTTATCCATATTCAGCTTAGGCATAGAAGCTTCTGCTTTGGCGAAGGTTTCATAGGTAGGCGACGGAAGCTGGCGGACCGGGTAGGAACGAATAAAGAACCAGTCCTTATAGCGTGAATGCTCGCCATGCTCCAGGACATCCCTGAACGCAAAAAACGTATCTCCCGCATGGTTGAACACCGCATCCAGTAATACTTTAATACCATGGCGGTGCGCTTCTTCAACGAGTGCCTTAAGGTCGTCTATACTGCCAAAAGCCGGATCAATCCGGTAATAATCCGAAGTATTGTATTTATGTTCAGAAGGCGACTCGAAGATAGGGGTCATGTATACAGCCGTTACTCCCAGCTCCTGGAGATAGGGTATTTTTTCGGTGATGCCCTGCAGAGTTCCCTGGTTGAAGCTGCTGGGATAAATCTGATAGACAACAGCTCCGGTGCTCCATGACGGCAGCTTCAGCGCCTCGGACCTGTGCATATAAGCATACTGAAAAGAACCGGCATGCTCTCTGTTTACAGCCACTCCTCTCTCTCCGAACCATAAATACTCACCTGCCGGGTTCTGGGCATGAAACAAATATCTGCATTTACCCGTTTCCGTTGAAATGACGGCCTCATGAATCTCATAAGCACCGGCAGAACCAATCCGCTCCATCAGCAGCGGCTGTTCACTGCCGGGTGAATCATAACGGTCGGAATGAATTACGGTACAGCATAACTGCTGGCCGCCTTGCACGAATAACCGCAGCTTCAATGTACCCGGGCCGGCCGGAAAAGCAAACGGGTCTTCGGCAGTATGATAGAAAAACCAGAGTTTCGGCATATTTTTACAGTCTCCTTTAATGGTATGATTATCCGGTTCTGTTGATATAAATGAACTATTTACCGATTTTAGGAAACCGGTTTCCCTCAATCGAAATTAACATGTGCTGGATATGTTGTCAATGTAATTCAGATGTATTCCATACAGCAAAAGCCTATTCCACAGACTGATGTGAAATAGGCTCTTCCTGGGGGATACCGCTGTTCTTCAAGTTCTAAGCTCGTCATGAAGCTCCCGAGCTTTCAATGAATTGCAGCACTTCGTTCATTACCCGCTTACTGTCGTTGCAATGGCAGACCATATGGCCGCTTTTTTCTATCATGAGCACCTGCTTTCGTTCGGAGGGAATGGTCTGCTGAAGAAAGCCTGCGCTTTTGGTCTTTACCAGGTGGTCCCTTTTTCCCTGCACGATCAGGGTGGGGATCGTTATTTGCGGATAGATGTCAAAGCTCTCACGGACGAGCCGCTGAAATTCCCGGGTGGCCTTTGCGGGTGTGGAGCCGAATTTGCTGAAGTAATTCTTAAGCATGGTCAGGCTGCCCAGCGTTCGCAGAATCTCCAGCGGATTCAGCGGGAATACAGGCGTTGACAGCAGTGTGAGTGACTTGATATGGGCCGGATATTGCACAGACAGATGGGAGGCGATCAGCGCACCGGTGGAAAAACCGATAAGATGAACCGCCTCATACTTTTCAAGCAGCTTATTTAATTCATCCTCAGCACTTTTTCGCCAGTCCAACCGGTCAGACTGCAGCAGATCCTGTCTGCTGCCGCCATGGCCCTTCAATGTAAACGTCCGGGAGTGGTAGTTATGCTGCTCCATAAACTGTGACAACGGGGAGATTTCATATTCGCCGCCGGTGAAGCCGTGAATGAACAAACAGCCGTTCATGACCTGTCCTCTTTTCCTATAGGGGATATACCGCTGACTTCGGATTTACGGCTTATTTTATCCATTTATTGAAAATTAAACCTTAACGGTGTAATCGTCAAGGTTTAATTCATCAACAGCATCCTCTGCCAAATACTTGGGCAGCGCTGTCCCACGTTCCTAAGCCCCCGCCGCGCTGTTACTCCCCTCCTCCCGCATCTGTGCTGCTGTTCACCGCATTCCCTGCGTTCCCTGAATTCCCGCTGCCGGAAGACGGTGTGTCTGCAGCACCCTTGTCATTATCCGTACCTGTTCCACTTTTCCCGGTATCTGCACCGGCATCCATTTCCCCGGTCTTGGCTCCGGACTGTTCAGGCGCCGGAATCGCAATCCCCGGCGCGCTGCTGCCGTTTTCTCCGACAGGCCTGCCCTGGTTGTCGTAATAATACATCGGCACATCTCCCACAACCATCAGATAAGACACTGGAATTTCTGTATCCACCACCTGCGGCTCCATATCAAATGGAACGACGACGGCGACTTCGGTAACGATATGAATGTATACCTCGACCAAAATCATATTAATGCCCGCATTTTTCTGACGGGTATTCAGTTCTACCTTCACCGCTCCCTGCGGTTCAATCTTAATCGGAACATCGGGACCGAAGGAGGCTATGAGCGGACTGTCCAGCGCCTGGCCGAGCGGAATATGCTCTGTCCGGTTATGCAGCTCCTGCAGTGTGGACTGAATGACCTCTGCCGCCTGTGAGGTGATCCGCATATGCTCTCTGTAATTAAGCATGAAACCTGATATTTTGCCGTTTTTATCCGTTTTCCAGTCGATGAGCGCCTCCGCGTTGCCCCCATCGGCAACCTGTGAGGTAATCGCCTTGTTAATCGATTCCGTGGCGATTTGCTTCACCCTGATCTGGGCCAGGTGGGTGATCGGCGGGCGCAGATGCTTCTCCACATAACGCAGGCCCTGCAGCACGCCCAGTACCAGCACCAGGCTCAGAATGAGCCAGAAGCGCCCCCGCCTGCGCGGCCGCGGTGCAGCTCCGGTGCTTCCCCCATTCCTGCTGCCGCCGCTGCCCGGCAACTTGAACAGCTTCCCGCCGCCCCGGACTCCGCCGGACATGCCCTGGCTGGACAGCCGGCTTGCGGAGCTCCGCGGTCTTGCCTTAAAGACCGGACTGCGGCCCGCCGGACGCGGAATTCCGGCTCTCGACGGCTTCGCCTTGAATGCCGGGCTTCGCCCTGCCGGTCTCGGCAAGCCGTTCCAGCTCACCTTCGGGAGCCGCAGGCGGCCCAGGTTCGGCATCACGGCTCTCCGGCTTCCCCATTTTCGAATTCTGCCCATGCTTTATTCGTCCCTCCCGGTATCCCTGCGGTCAAGCCGCCTCTAATTACTATAGGGTATTCAGACAGGGGGCAAAAAAGAAGAACGTCCCTCCAGTGCAGGCACTGTAAGAAACGTTCATATACGATGATATTATGATGTTACTCCATCCGTTTCCGCTTATCCTCCTGCAAATGTCCCCAGTGGAAACGAACAAAGATTCCGAGCAGAACCGCGATGAATACCGCATACCAGAGCAGGAACCCGTTCCATTCCTCCCGCGGGACAATAAGGGATGAGCCAATCGTTCCAAACAGCCAGATATAGGACAGGTTGCCAAGCACCGTGCCCCAGATATAAGCCCTAGCTTTAATCGGCGAAACCGCGGACATAAAATTAATAATATTGCTGGGCATAATGGGCACGGTGCGCAGCAGGACCAGTGTCCAGATCCCATACCGGTCGAGATACCGCTGCCACTTGTCATAACGCTTCAGCTTGGAGCGCCATTTCCGGTCGAACCAGCCAAACAGGTATCTGCGGAACAGGAAATAAACAAGCACCGAGCCTAAATTGCAGGCCATCCAGCTGACCAGCATCCCGCCAATGATATTAAATTCGGATACATGCAGAACAATCAGTACCGCCAGCGGAAAAAATCCGAATAAACTCTGCAGAAGCGTAAGCGGAATCGTCGCCAGCAAAATATAGGGTCCGCTTAAGCCCAGACTTTGCAGCAGCCAATCAATCCAGGTGTTTATGGTCTCTGTCATGGAGCTGTCTCCTTTCTCGGCTATTGCTTCATCAGCTCCGCTGAGTACTTATATATGGTTTATTTTTCAAGAAAAACACCCCTTACGGGGTGTTTATTGAACACAATTTATTTAGTGCATATGAAGATGTATGTAAAGAACAAGCACCGGTTAAGAAGAAACGTCTTCGCCGTTACCTCAAGGGATGGTTACAGTTTTGTAGCCATATGTTCTTTTCATCATAGCATACATCTTCATCTGCTGCAAAAGTAGACAAGCCGTGTATTTATGTTATTTTTTTTCCGAAGCGACCCAGGCATCCACCTGATCGGAATGCGCTTCTACCCAGCTCTTGGCCGCATCCTCCGGGGATTTCCCGCCTTGAATATCGACCATTACCTGAGCCATATCCTCCGGCGTCCAGTTAAATTGATCCAGGAAATCATATACCTCTGGCATATCATCACTCAAACCTGTACGAACCATAGTATGAATCTGCTCGGCTCCACCGTATACACCTTTAGGATCTTCCAGATATTTGAGATCCATGTTGGCGAACATCCAGTGCGGGGTCCATCCGGTAACTACAATAGGCTCATTCTTTTGGTATGCTTTGTCCAGCTCCTGAACCATCGCCGCCGACGAGCTTTCCAGCAGGGTATAATCACTCAGACCATAGTCAGTAATTGCCTTTTCCGTTGCCATCATTATGCCTGCTCCCGGCTCGATCCCGACAATCTGGTTACTCAGCGTACCTGCTAAATCACTGTTCTTCAAGTCTTCAATCGAGTTAATATCCATATAAGTCGGAACGACAAGGCCTGTCTTCGTGCCCTCCAGATTGGCCCCCAGATCCTCCATTTTATCGCCATACTGCTCCAGGTATGAAGCATGTGTGCTAGGTAGCCATGCCGCAACCATTGCATCGGCACTTCCATCTGCGATCCCTGCCCACATCGGACCGGCATCCACCTGCAGCATTTCCACAGTCATATCCAGCTTGGTTTCCAATACTTCTTTGACAACATAAGTACTGGCAATTTCCGAATCCCAGGCTACATAAGCCAGCTTCACCGTTTTGCCTCCGCTAGCCTCAGAAGAACATCCGGCCAAAGCAGCCACCAGTAGTAAAACCAACAGTAAACCTACACTTTTCTTCTTCATTAATCAATCACTCTCCTATTGTTGTTTGGGTTTGAACAGCTTCTGAGTCAGGCGGTCGAGCAGAATCGCAATAATTACAATCGCAATCCCCGCTTCAAAGCCCGCTCCGGTCTTCGCCTGTGATACTGCACGGTATACGTAGGCTCCCACGCCCTGCGCACCGATCATCGACGAGATCACGACCATCGACAGCGACAGCATAATCGTCTGGTTAATGCCTGCCATTATGGTCGGCAGGGCAATCGGCAGCTGCAGCTTGAACAGCTTCTGGCCTGCCGTAGATCCGAAGGCATCCGCTGCTTCAACGAGCTCAGGCGATACCTGGCGTATCCCCAGATTGGTCAGACGGATCGTTGGCGGAATTGCAAATATAATAGAAGCAATAACTCCGGGAACGACGCCCAGCGAGAAAAAAGATACCGCTGGCAGCAGGTATACAAACGCAGGCATGGTCTGCATAAAATCGAGCACCGGAGTTACAATATTCTGCACCGTCTTGCTTTGGGCACAAAGTACGCCGACCGGAACACCGATCAGTACAGCCAGCACTGAAGCGGTCAATACCAGCGCCAGAGACTGCATAGACGGATCCCACAGGCCAAGGTTATCAATCAGCAGCAGCCCGATCACCGCAAACAGCGCCATACGCCATTTGCCGATCCAGTAGGCCAGAGCAGCAATAATTAGAGTAAGAACAATGGCCGGAAGGAAGGTCAGTGCGGCATCGATCCCGTTCACCATTCCGCCGATCACAGCATGGATGAGGTCAAAAAACGGGCCAAAATAAGTCATTAGCCAGTCCTCAACCCATTCTACGCCTTTCCCGATTGGTAATTTAGGGATGTTCATGAGCCGTAGCCTCCTTCCGGAACCGCATTACCGGCAAGTGCAGATAGTACAGCTCCTTTAATAACAATACCCTTGAGCTTATCAGATTCATCCACCACTGCAACCGGCAGATGAGTCTCGGACATCAGCTCAAACAGATCATTGAGCAAGGTATCCGGGCTGACACGGGGAATTTCCCGCTGCAGCACCTCAAGAATGCTCTTATTCTCTTTAAGCGCTCTTGCAGCATCATCAGCTGTAAGTACACCCTGCAGCTTCATTTCATTATTCGCCACATACAGGCTGGACACGCCGCTGTCCCGCATAAGCTGCAGTGCAACCCGGGGGCCGCGTTCCGGCCGGATCATTTCCGGCTGAAGCATGACATGAGACGCTGTCAGAACCTTGGATAAATCCACGTCCTCAACAAACCGTTCCACGTATTTGTTGGCCGGCTGAATAAGGATTTCTTCCGGTGTACCGATCTGTACAATCACACCATCCTTCATCAGGGCGATCCGATCGCCAATCCGCAGCGCCTCATCTAAATCATGGGTGATGAAGACAATCGTCTTCTTCACTCTGGCCTGCAGCTCCAGCAGCTCCTGCTGCATATCCTTGCGGATCAGCGGATCCAGCGCACTGAAGGCTTCATCCATCAGCAGAATATCAGGATCATTGGCAAGTCCTCTTGCCAGGCCGACACGCTGCTGCATGCCGCCGCTTAGCTGATCAGGGCGGTGGTTCTCCCAGCCTTTCAGGCCTACCAGCTCCAGCGCCTCCATAGCAAGTCGGGTCCGCTCTTTTTTATCTACACCCTGCACTTCAAGGCCGTATTCGGCGTTAGCCAGCACGCTGCGGTGCGGAAACAGGGCAAACTTCTGAAATACCATACCGATATTTTTACGCCGGAACGTACGAAGCTCTTCAGAATTCATCTTTACTACATCCTTGCCTTTGAAAAAAACCTGGCCCCCGGTCGGCTCAATCAAACGGTTCAATAAACGGACAAGCGTCGATTTGCCGCTGCCCGACAAGCCCATAATGACAAATATTTCTCCTTCTTCGATGCTGAATTCGGCCTTGTTGACCCCAACGGTCAGCTTAGCCTCCCGGGCAATTTTCTCTTTCGACCAGCCTTCTTCCAATAATGAAAGGGCCCGTCCTGCATCGTTACCGAATACTTTGGTAAGTTGCTTCACCTCTATAATTGCCATGGTGACCTCCTTTTCCCCTTATCGTTATTCAGGTAGTTGCTTCTTACTAAGTGTAACTGAGTTGTGAAAAGACACGCAAAGGCCGTATACGCTAAAAATTTAGTGTACAGTTTTAACTTTACGTACTTTACATAAAGAATACTCTGTTTTACGCCATATTCCGTTCCGCATGAATTCTTTACTTATCGATAAGGATGTGATTACAATACATCTGAGAGGTTTACAGTCTATCAGCCTATTCCTCAGGAGGGACATCATGAACGATTTAGAAGGGCTTACGCCCGAGCAGATACAAAGAATCAGCAAGACCCGTGAGCGGGTAATTGATTCCATCGGCAAAAATATGGATTTGTACGGAATTACGCTGTCCATCGGGCATTTATATGGATATATGTATTTTAATGAAGGACCCGTGACGCTGGATGATTTAAGCCGCACCATGGGGATGAGCAAGACCTCCATGAGCACAGGCGTCCGCACGCTGCTTGATCTGAAGATGATTGACAAGGTGTGGGGAAAAGGTACACGCAAGGATTTGTTTGAGGTCGTGCCCGACTGGCATCAGAATTTCAGCGACTATTTCTCCATCAAGTGGAGAAAAGCCGTTGAGGGTAATATGACTACTCTGACCAAGTCACTTGAAGAGATCAAAGAGATGCAGACCGAGTACAGCGAGGATTCGGGCGTGCTAAGACTGCTGACGAATGATGAAGCTAAAATTGTTGAAGCCATCAAATACTACCGCTGGCTGCTGAAGCTGATTGAGGCGCTGGAGACCGGCAAGATTTTTGAACTTATCCCCAAGGAAACCTAATCGTATATCACAAGAAGAAACAGCTTTGCCGTCCTTCTTAGGACGGTATCCGTTTCTGCGAGAAATAGAAGGATAATTTATTACGTAAAACAAATAAATTCTTATATTTTCAAAAATAGCCGTGTCCCCATACCAGGGGCCACGGCCATTTGTTGTTCTATCAGCTATTTTTCCGCTCAAGGAATCTCCACGAGGGTTACGTTATCAATCCCAATCTGATTGCCCGCTTTAACCGCTTGATTCGTTTCCGCACTGTTGCCTGCGATAAGTCCCATGAGAAACACCAGATGGGCCAAAGAATCCGTTGCTCCATCCATAGTAAAGGTAAAGCTGTATTCACTCATTTCATTTGTCAAAGCAACCTGCCGGGCCGGCAGATATTTGGTATAATCTCCGCCTTTATGCTCTACGGCTACTTCGATCAGCCGGTCAATGTCGGAGCGGGCCTGAAACGTCAGCTTATACGTCTTGCCCTGTTCAAACTTTAGCTCGGCATAGTCCACCTGTGCACTGTAATTGGCTCCGCCGGTTCCCGTCAGGCTGATAGCCAATTCCCCGTTCAGGGCCTGGGCGGAGCCGGTTCCGTCGAAATACTGCGTCCAGCCGGCCATCCCTTTTGCTGCATCAAAGGTTCCGTTATCCAGTGTGCCGCTTGCCGGCTCCACAGGAGTGTTTGGAATTACTTCTGAGATGACAATATCGTCCAGAGACAGCGTATGCGGTGTGCTGTTTGCCGTTTTATCCTCACCAGCGCTGGCGCCTATCAGAACATTCAGCTTCAGCGGATTGCCGTCGGCTACTGTAAACTGTGCCTTGTAGGTCGCCCAAGTGGCCGTAATGTTAAACCGCGCCTGGGCAGAAGCGGCAGAGGTTCCGCTGTATTCCACGATAATCTGCCGCGGTACCGTCGATTTCGCCTTGAAGCTCAGCTCATAGGTTTTTCCGGCCTGAAGCTGGATGTCTTCCTGGAAGAACTGGTTGGCCCAGGTCTGGCTGCCGGCAGCACTGATCAAGATATTAGCCACACCCTCATCTGCACTAAATGCAGCAGCCCCGCCTTCCCCGGACCATGTAGACCAGCCGGTGCGGCCGCTGCTGAATGACCCGTTAACCACCAGATTATTGTCATTCGCCAGAATGGCCTGCGTGACAACAGCATTCACATAACCCCCGGCTTCCACTGTGACCGTATAGCTTCCTTCAGCCGGGAAAGCTGCGGCAGCGATAGTGATGACACCGGGCTGAACCGTATATTGCCCGTCTGCTACTGCAGTTCCATTCACCTTGACCGTGCCAATCTTGCTGCGCCAGGCGGTATTGTCTATGAATGTCAGCTCAATCGGCTGCCCGACTCTGTTATTGCTGCTGTCGCCCTGCAGCTCCTGCGGCTTGGCGGGGGCATTCTTAATCTCAAACTTTACATTATCAATGGTAATATCATGAGATCCGGGAATGCTGACGCCATCCACTTTGCCCATCAGGAATTTTAGCGACAGCGTATCCTTCACACCCTGGCGGAATTCGAACCTGTAATGGGCGCTTTCCGGCGATACATCAATGGTCTGGCTAAAAGAAGGCTTATACGATGCATTCTCCGCGTTGACGCTGATTTTGCGGGCCACGCTGGATTTGGCATCGAACTCAATGATGTATTCCATTCCGCCAGCCACCTTCAGCCCGTTCTGGAACAGCATGACCGAATAATTCTGGCTGCCGGTATTCGAAATGGTGAATTTGGCGGCCCCAGCCGTTACGGCTGCCGCGCTCTGGCCGCCCTGCTCGGTCAGCAGCCGTTCCCAGCTGTTCCAGCCAAAGCTGAAGTCTCCGTTGGCCAGCGGGTAATAGACCAGAGACGGATCATAATAGGTGCTTGTGCGAAGCAGGACGAAATTGTCCAGCCGCACGGTGCCCGGCGAGCCGCCGAGCCGCAGAACGAATTGCCCTTCATGATCGGTTGCCCCGGCAAGTCCCGGGAATTCGGCAGTGATGCTATGCGCCCCAGCTGGTAGCTGCACCTCTCGTGAGGCATAAAGCGTTCCGTCCTTGCCTCGCAGTTCTACTGCCGCTGTACGGGCGGAAGGGACATCCGCGTCAAAGGTCAGCTTGTAATCCTGGCCCTGCACCAGGAAAATCCCCTTCTGCAGCAGGATAACATCTGCTCCTGCTGCACCGCTGCCTGTAATCTGCAGCTGCAGCTCTCCCTCACCGTCAACATGGCTGCTGACCTCTGCCCCGCCGGAAGCTGCGGTATGCCAGTAGCTCAGCCGGTCTGTCTCACCAAGGTTAAAGGTGCCGTTGTACAGATGGTTGCCGCTGCCCAGCGGCATCTTGGCGCTGTCATGTTCGAACGGAATGCTGTCAATCTCCTCCAGCCGGGCATTGCCCAGCCACACCGGTGAGCTGTTCGTACCCAGGTTGAATTCAACCCGTGCTGCTGTATCGGAATTCTCCTTCATCTGGAACATCATTTCATAGTGGCCCAGTGTTCCGGTCAGCTCAGCCTTGAGTCCCGGCGAATACGCCTGATAACCCCGCGATGCTCCGCCGGTCAACCTGGCATTCATGCTCCGCGCGTCATCCGTTTTCGCATCAAAGCTGAGCTTGTAGAATCTTCCCTTGGCCAGTGACACGATCGCCTGCGGCTGAATCGAATAGGAATTTCCGCCCGCGCTGCTGATGGTCACCTTGAGGAAATTCTGTCCGTTAACCGGTTCGAGTGATACAGCTGCATCAGCTCCGTCTTCCTTGTACAGTACCCAGTGCGCTGTATTCGAAATACCCATACCGGCATCACCCTCCACCTGCTCCGTGAATCCGTTGTTGTGGATAAAGTTGCCGTCAGCAAGAGGTGCAAGTGAACCCTCCAGATAAGGCTCCTTCGGAAGTGTTACCGGTACCGGCTCACGGTAAGCTCTGCCGGTCAGCTCATATACCCGGACATAATCAATTTCCATCGACTGCGGGAACACCGTCTCATCTGTCGGATTACCGTCAAAGTTGCCGCCCACCGCCAAATTCAGCAGGAGATGGAACTCCTGGTTAAACGGTGCCGGATAAGCATTGTTAGCCGGCTGGCCGCTGCTGAGGCTGTACCAGTCATTTTTGGTAGAGTAGAGGACACCGTCCACATACCAGCGGATTTCCCCTGGCTCCCATTCGATCGAATAGGTATGGAACTGTCCGATGGTTCCGTTATCCGGGAACACATATTCCTTGCCGGAGTATACATTATCCGGCCACTGGGCTCCGTAATGAATGGTACCGGCAACGGTGTTCGGACGGCTGCCCCAGCCTTCCATAATATCAATTTCACCGGATGCGGCCCATGAGCCGTAGACATAGTCCTCCGGCAGCATCCAGATCGCCGGCCAGAAGCCTTTGCCGGTCGGAGCTTTCGCACGGATCTCAAATTTGCCGTATTTCTTGCCGAACAGCCCATTCGTCTTAATGCGCGAGGAGGTATATTCCTTACCGTTCTGCGCCTCTTTGCGTGCAGTAATAATGAGTTTGCCGTCCGCTTCTTTTACATTCTTCTCGTCACTCGTATACCACTCCAGCTCATTATTGCCCCAGCCGGGATTGCCGACAGACGAACCGTCACCAAGATCATAAGTCCACTTTGCGGGATCGATGACACTGTCATTAAATTCATCATTCCACACCAGCGTCCATGGGTCCGCCGCAGGTGTTGGTGTTGGCGTCGGTGCAGCCGTCGGGACTGCTGTAGCACCGGAACCGGAGGAGCCGCCGCTCGCCGGAGACGGGCTGGAGGCTGGTGCAACCACCTTCAGCTCACTGCTGCTGCCTATAGTTAGCGCCCTACCTCCGCTGGTGACGCCATCGGCGTTATTCGTGACAGCACCAAAGCTGCCGCTGCCCAGCAGTGCTGTGCCCGCGGCATTCGCAGAAATCAGCAGCTCTGCGACCCGGGCATTGCCGGCAAGCAGAACCTGGCTTGGGGTATTCAAGGTAAGCTTCCCCAGCTTGCCGGAGAGGCTTAGTGCTAAGCTGCCTGTTCGGTTATCCGCTGTACTGGCATTGCTAAACTCACCCTTCAATGTCACCGCCTTGGCTCCTGAACGGATTTCAACATCCGTAAATCCAACCCCGGTCAGCTTTCCTTCCTCCAGTGCTGCCCCGGAGTCAAGCCGTACCGTTCCCACGGCTGTTCCGCCGCTGGCCTGAATACGCACATTGCTGCCGGGTCTGGCCACCACTACGTTTCCGAGCTTGCTGTTCTCCAGGCTCACGCTATGTTCTCCGCCTCCGCGGATGAAGGTGGTACCCGTCACCTGCACCCCATGAAGCATGACGTTACCTTCGCCAATCCCTTCGGTGAGGTAGAGATTGCCTTCGATTACCGTGTCCTGCAAAAGAATATCCGTACTGTTCAGCACTACGT
>CAKMKL010000125.1 GCA_927443375.1 uncultured Paenibacillus sp.
TTCTCCCATAACATCCGGGAAAGATCCCGCAGCGATAGAACGAAGTCTGCACCGCCTCTGCGGTAATTCAGCAGTACTGTCGTTGTGAACAGCGAAACCTCCTGTACTGCACAGCGTTTGCTGAAATTCTCGAAGGCCTGCTGGAACGAATAGCCGCCTTCCCATTCCGTAGTCATAATAAATAATTCTTTATAAAGCGGATGACTGTAGTTGCCCTTGCGGCTCTCAACACAGCGGATAATCGCCCGCTGCACAGTCTCTCCGGCGCCAACCAGCAATACGATGCTGTTCAGCAGCTCAGGCAGCTCCAGCATAATATTCTGTTCACGCAGCTTTACCTTCTTATGCAGATCACTGACCAGCGCAACCGGTAATATCAGCGCCAGGACCGCACCGATTATAATTCCGGCCTGCTCACCGCTGAAGGCGGTCAGCAGGCTGCCCCCAAGCATGAACAGCCAGCTGTAGCTGAACATTTCAGCCATAAAGATCAATGTCCGCTCTGCGCTGTAGCGCACGCCATAGCTCTGCTGCAGCGACCGCTGGATTCTGAACATGACCGAAGGCAGATGACTGCCAATTCTCCATCTCTCAATCAGCAGCAGAAACGGGTCTCCAATTCCACGCAGCCGCAGCCCCTCCATCGGCAGGCTGCGCAGCACGGCATACCGGCGGCCGCATTTCAGCCGCAGAAGCATCCAGCACAGTCCCAAAGCTATCGCGGCCCCGCCGCATATCCACCGCATCACCTCGCCCCCTTACAGCGGAATATTCATGATCTTAGAAGTCCAGAGATAACAGAGAAACAAACCGGCCAGCGCCAACGTAGAAATAGCCATTCCTGCACCGGTATACATCGGCTCCATATAGTCGCCTGCGGTCAGACTCATAAATAAAACCATCATTAACGGAGCGGCCAGCAGCGCTTTGGCCTCGAATTTCTTCTGGGCAATACTAACAGCAATATCCTGCTGAATATCAAGCTTCTCTCCAATAATCGTGGACGTGCGGCGCACCACTTCGACCAGATCGCCGCCAGTGCGCTTGCAGACGGAGAACACATCAGCAAACCGCTCAACATCCTCCATCCCGGCCCGCAGGCTGAAGTCATGCAGCGCCTCTTCCACCGGCTGGTTATATTCCATCCGGGCGCAGATAATCGTCAGCTCTGAGAGCATATCACTGCTTCCCTCCGGGTCGAGCATTTGCAGATCCGCAACTGCTTCACGAAAGGCATTCTCTACCGAACGTCCGGCGGAAAGCGAAGAAGAGAGTGAAAACAAGGTCTGCTTAAACTGCAGATTGAGCGCCGAGCGCCGCCGGTTTCGGAGATAATCACGCAGGATCCGCGGCGCATAGGCTCCTCCAGGAACCAGCAGCAACGAGAGCAGCACCTGGTGGTAGAACAGATAGCCAAGGCCAAAAAGCAGCAGCCCGCCTGCCAGCACCGCCAGCATTTTTAATCCGGGGGACAATATGTATACCGTATAGTCCGGCAGTTGAGGCCTCCTTCGCATCTCCTTTTCATTCACTCCTTTCTCGCCTACACCCCCTAATCTTCTTCGCCGCACCGGTACGCGGACTGGCATCCTGTGCGATTGCTTCATGTCAGCACCCCCTTCAAAATCCCTGATTCAAATTGCGCCAGAGGATAGTTACTCACTCCGGCCATCTTCAGCTTGCCGGTATGCTGCAGAGGATTCCCGCAGGCAACAAGGGCGCCGTCTACCCTTCCGTCACTCTCCCCTGTCTCCCGGAACTCATACAAGGGGTTCAGCACCACCTCCCCATCCTGTATTCCAATGACCTCGCTAATTTCCAGCACTCTTCGTGAACGGTCCCGCAGCCTGGAGAGATGTACGAAGATATCAATCGCCGAGCCGATCTGCTGCCGGACTACGGCTACGGGAAGATCGGCTGCGCTAAGCACCATCGTTTCCAGGCGGCTGACCATATCCCGCGCGCTGTTCGAGTGCCCTGTGGACAAGCTTCCCGCATGGCCGGTGTTCATCGCCTGCAGCATATCCAGGCATTCGGCTCCCCGGACCTCGCCGACCACGATGCGGTTCGGCCGCATCCGCAGGGACGAACGGATCAGGTCACGGATGGTAATCTCCCCGCGTCCCTCCGTATTGGCATTCCTTGTCTCCAGGGAGACAAGATTAGGCACGGTGACAATCTGCAGCTCGGCTGAATCCTCGATCGTAATGACCCGTTCCTGCGGGGGAATGAACTGGGACAAGGCGTTTAAAAAAGTTGTCTTACCGGAGCCGGTCCCGCCGCTAATGAAAATGTTATATCCGGCAGCAACAAGAATTTGCAGAAACTCCGCCGCCTCTCCGCTTAGCGCACCGCGCCGCACCAGTTCGCCCATTGTCATCGGCGATTCGGGAAATTTGCGGATGGTCATGGCCGGCCCTTTCAGTGCCACCGGCGGCAGCACCACATTGACGCGTGAGCCATCCCGCAGCCGTGCATCCACAATCGGCGAGGAATCATTGACTGCCCGGTTCACTCCGGATACCACCGACTGGATAATATCCTCCAGTCTGCTTCTAGACTCGAAGGCCAGCGGCAGCCGCCGGATCTGACCGTCCTCCTCCACAAAAATCTCATCGTGGCTGTTGATCATAATCTCAGTGATCGCCGGATTATCAACCAGCGGCTGCAGCACATCGAGCCCCCGGAAGGAATCGAACAGCTTCTTCACCAGCTCATGCTTCTCCTGGGCCGTTAAATACCGCAGGCTCTGCATTTCCAGAATGGTTCGTTCTATATATGCACTGAGCTCATGGTTGCCTACAGCCGCTGTAACATCGAGCCCTGCGCGGATGTCGCGCCTCAGCTTCCTGAACAGCTCTTCATTCATGCAGAGTACCTGTAAACACACGGGGTAATGCCGGCTCTATGATTCCTTCGCAGAGCTGCTGCACGCCAGCCATAAACTGCGGAGAACTGAGGCAGAGCTCAACATGATGCCGTAAGGCCCAGGACGGGATATAAGGAAGCAGCCCATCCAGCTTAATTCCCTCAGGAACCGGTGTGCCCTCCACTGAATCCGCGGCAAAGTTTAGTACAAACCGGCTCCTCTCCTGAATATCCGGCGGCCAGCCGGAATGCGGATGGCTGCCATGCTCCAGCCACCTTAGGGTTTTGTACAGGCTTGCCTCATCGTTTCTGAGCATCCATACCAGGATCCCGCACCGCTGCAATACAGCCAGAGTCCGTTCCTCTTCAATACTGCCGGCATCAACGATCACGATGTCATAGCTTCCGGCTGCATCGAGCAGGTCCAATAAATCCAGTGTATCCTGCCGGGTCATCTGGAGCATTTCTTTAAAGTTCTCTACAGGTCTGAATGCATCACAGCGCAGGCGGTCATACCTGGCAACATATCTTCCCAGTTCAATACTCCCTGCGTTGTTCTTGCCCCCTTCCACCCGGCCTGCCTTGAGCTCATAGAGCAACCGTTCCAGTCCGGTTGTGCTCCCGGCAGTCACCGGCACAAACAATCCGCTGCTGTCCACACTTTCGAGATTCAAATAGAAGACAGACAGCCCTAGATCCGTAAGCTGTTTGGACATATTGAGCGCAAGAGTTGTTTTGCCGCTGCTGCCCGTCGCCGAGACCACTCCGAGTATGAGGGTCTGTTCTCTATCCGCGGAGGATGGCCTGGCTCGCACCACATCACACAGCTGGAGTATGGATTCGAGAAGTGCGGGAAGCGACTGGTATTTCGCAATGACCATGCCACCAGCCAGATTAGCACTCTTGCCTAATGTCCGGCCGTCCTCACTAAGAACCGCCCACGGAACCGTATTCTTCCCTTCCACCAGCCAGGCTTCAATGAAGAAGGGATCTCCAACAACCGCATCCACCCTCTCTTCGCTTTTCATAAATTCCATAAAAATTTCCGGCCTGCTGAACGCTGATACCCGCAACAGCTCACCATAATCACTGTGATGGATATAATGCAGCAACGGTTCAATGTATTGACTCTCGCGCACGGCCAGTACAATTCTCGCCGCCATGAAGCCACTCTCCTTTCAGTAATTGAGACAACAAAAAAAAGCACCGCCAATAACCGTGAGATACGGTATTGAACGGTGCTTCCGCTGTTAATCCTTTAATTTACAGCTATAGTAGCATATATGCAGTAGAGCAGCAATAATTTTTTTATTGTACAGCGGCTACTCCCTTATTTTCTGGCAGGCCATATCCAAAATGGGATATATACCCATGATATGCTTCTCGGTTATAATATCAGATGGCAGACATTATCCAACCAAAACTACTATTTAAAAAGGAGATTTTCCGCAAATGAAGATACTACCCGGATTTATTGCTGTACTCACCTTATCCAGCGCTATCAGCTTGTCCGCATCCGCAGCAGAGAAACCAATTTCAGTCCAAATTGACCAGCAAAAGCTTAACCTGACGACGACCAATGCCCCCCTGAATGACGGGCAGTCCATCCTCGTTCCCATGCGTCCTATTTTTGAGAAGCTGGGCTTGAAACTGGTATTTGACGCCAAGACAAGCACGATAACCGCCACCAAGGAAGGTCTGACCATCAAGCTGCAGATCGGCAGCAAAAATGCGAGCATTAACGGAATCATCAAACCGCTGCAGACTGCTCCCAAAATGGTTAATAACGTCACTTATGTACCGGTCCGGTTTGTAAGTGAAGCCACAGGCAACAACGTGGTATGGAATGCTACTACCAGAACCGTTGAGATCACCAGCCTTCAGAGCTCTGTGGACACGGCTGAGATTACTGATTTCTTCAAAAAGTATGTATCCTATTCTAATGAAGAGAACTATGACGGATTCATGAGCCTCATTGATTCCAAATCTCCCCTTGCTCAGATTGGCCCGCAGCTCAAGGAACAATACGCTACCTACGAATTCAAAAATACGGTGGATCAGATGAACATTATCGATGTAAAGACCAATGAGGTGACTGTACATACCATTGAGTCCTCCGAAAAAGTCAGCGGTCCGTTCATGCCAAACAGTCAGTCGGAGAATGTCTATTCCCTAACCCGCAGTTCCAAGGATTCCGGCTGGAAAATCAGCAATGTGCAGGTTCAAGCTATTAAATATAGCCTTCCGGAAGAGGTTCTGAATGCAGCCGTTACTGTGCCGCAGGCAGATGAGGCAGCGATCAAAGCTGTATTTGCCGCAAATATTGACTTCACCAACAAAGAGGATCTTGAAGGTGTGCAGTCTACCATTGACGAGTCCTCCCCCGCGTACGAGCAGAACAAAGTAATGGTCGGCCAAGTTTTCCAGGCTTACGATCTTCAAACCGTAGTTGAGTCTTCCAAGATTATTGCCTATTCAGGCGACGAAGCAGCCTTATATTCGGTACAGACGACCAAGAAGCTCAAGGGGCCACAATTCCAGGACAACCGTACCACAATGGTCACTACGCTGAAAAAGTCGGCGGACGGAAAATGGAAGCTTGTCCAAAGCTACCCGCTATCGGCAGAAGCAATCACCAAATAAATTATCTGAACCAGCACAAAGAAGCAGCGGGAAAGCCCCCCTGCTTCTTTTTTTAACATTTCAAAGAAATCTCCTCCGGATATCCGGCGTAGGGAGCAGGCAATGCTCATCACGCCCGAACCAGCGGTAACGGTTTCTTGCTACAAGCCGATATACGGCGCTGCGCAGCGGACGGGGCACGAGAATGAAGATATAGGCGGCCGGCCACGGAAAACGCAGCCTGCGGGCAATCCGCAGCACAGCAGACGATTCTGTATAAAACCTGCCATTCTCAAGCAGCACAACTGTGTTTAGCCGGTCTGTCTCAAGGCCAGCAGTAATCAGCAGTTCACGTCCAACTTCGCTCTGCAAAGCTGCAAACCTTATACGGCCCCCGGGATCACGCGGAATAATGAAGCGGACCAGGCCCTGGCAAAGATGACATACACCGTCGATCAATACAACCGCTTGCCCTTCTCCTCCTCCATACCTTTGCTCCATATTCCACCCCCCCTTGTTTGCTCAGCAAATCCTACTTGACCAAACCTAATCCAAGGAAAAACAAAAACGCGGGATAGCTCCCGCGCTCTCATTCGTCCGTCCGTTTAATTATTCGGCAATTGCCTTGTCGATCCATTCATCACCGAGCATTTGTCCTTCAAAATCAGCTGTGAATGCTTCCATGCATTTGCAGATGAAATCTTTACGGCAAACCGGGCATGGGGTTTTAAGCAGGCGGCTGATGTTCGTCATTTTCCATTCCGGAAACCGACTGTAGAACGCGCGGCACTGTGTCCCGTCAGCAGTCTTAATAATAAATTCGTACAAGCCTTCTTTATCATTGCTGCTGGCTTTGGTCACATTCGTAATTTTCGGTCTGTAAGACATCTTCATCACCCATTATTTAAATTTTTGGTATTTAGTAGCGCACGCAACTTTAACAGATACTTAGACATATTAAAGAATTTTGGGGGTGATGTCAACCAAAGTACGCGCTGCCGCCCGCTATTTATTACTCATATGTGTTATCCGTCTCTATTTAGCCATTATTCCCAGGAATATGAGTTTATACCGCTCTTAGATTACATTTAATTCAACTTCCATATTCCCGCGGGTCGCCTTGGAGTATGGACAGAATTCATGTGCTTTTGCAGCAAGTTCTTCCGCCTTCGCACGTTCAATGCCCGGCAGGCTGATATCCAGCTTCACTGCCAGCTTGAACCCTCCATCGCTTTCGTCCTTGCCGATCAGCACGTTGGAGGTAACCACAACATCCTGAAGCTTCATACCCTCTTTACGGGCAATATTGGCAAGTGCACTCTCATAACAGGCTCCATACCCTGCCGCAAACAGCTGCTCGGGATTGGTGCCATTGCCTCCCGGTCCGCCAAGCTCCTTAGGCATTTTCAAATCATGCTTCAAAGCGCCGTCGGAGGATTCCACAGAACCTTCACGTCCGCCGCGGACTGTTGCTGTAGCTGTATACAAGGCCTTCATTTTCAATGTGGTCATTGTTGATCTTCTCCTTTTTGAACCGATTTTTTTATTCGCGCACACTAAAACCTTAAACCATGGTCATTATTTGAAACGATAATATAATGTTGTCACACCTCAGCGGCTTGCATCCTGTAATAAATGGTGTAAAATTAAATTGCGATAAATTTATATTCGGGAGGCAGATTCATGAGTATTTATGATTTTGAAGCCAACACCTTGCGCGGCCAAGAAGAATCGCTGTCCAAGTACAAAGGTAAAGTGCTGCTCGTCGTGAACACAGCCAGTAAGTGCGGATTCACCCCTCAGTATAAGGGGCTTCAAGAGGTATACGATAAATTCAAAGACCGCGGTTTTGAAGTGCTCGGCTTTCCAAGCAACCAATTTAACGGACAGGAGCCAGGCGAGAGTGAAGACATCGCTGAATTCTGCGAAATTAATTACGGAGTAACCTTCCCGATGTATGAAAAGGTTGACGTGAAGGGTGACGATGCGCATCCGCTGTTCAAATATTTGTCCAAGGAAGCTCCGGGCGTGCTGGGCTCAAAGAGTGTCAAATGGAATTTCACCAAATTCCTGGTTGATCAGGAAGGCCGTGTGTTGAAGCGGTTTGCGCCGCAGACCACACCGGATCAGATTGAAGCGGATATCGCCAAACTGCTGGACTAGATACATTTTCTCTTAACCCAAAAGAGACGCTTCACATACGGCATTTGCCATGTGCGAAGCGTCTCTTTGGAACTTGATATGACTTACCATTGCATAAGAACAACAAGAATAGCGATCAGCGCCGGTAATGCCTGGATGTAGAGTATTGATCTTTTGGCTGTCAGGCTTCCGACAATCCCCGCAATTAGCACACAGCCGAGAAAAAACAGCTCAATATGCCGGCCCACTGCCTCATCCGGATACAGCATTCCCCAGATCAGCCCCGCAGCCAGAAACCCGTTATAGAGACCCTGATTAAACGCGAGCGACTTCGAATCCTTGGCCACCTGCGCTGTAGTCCCAAAGGCCTTCTGACCCTTAGGTGTAGCCCACAGGAACATTTCCAGGTACAGAATGTAAATATGTATCAACGCAACAACACTGACCAATATCACGCTTACTATCATGTATTTCTCCCCCATTACTCAATATACTTAAACTATATCACTAAAAATAAGATTTTGCACAATTTATATGTACAGAATCATCCTTAATTTAGTCTTAAATTTTATGTACCCCAACGAAAAAAACCTGAAAACCCTTAGCAATTAAGGAATTTCAGGTTTCTTCATAGTATGCGGTAGAGAGGACTCGAACCTCCACGGGTATACACCCACTACCCCCTCAAGATAGCGTGTCTGCCATTCCACCACTACCGCGCGGTGTGTACAATGTTAAAGCTGTGTCTGAGGCCAACATTCAATATTATAAAACGGATTTCACAAAATGTAAAGATACCCTTAAGAATTCCCCTCAGCCTGTTTCTGCCTGCGGTACTGGGTAAATTCAATATATTCCTTGATGAACTCCTGCTCCTTGAGCAGCAGCTCTTCAGTTTGGCAACTGTGTTGCCGCATTTGGGCAGACCAATACTCCCCGCCGCCTTCGCGCACCGTTTCAGCTGCAGTTTTGCCAAGAATCAGCCAATCCAGACTCACATGAAAAAAAGCGCCGATCTCGATCAGCTTATGGGTTCCCGGTGTCGACTTCCCCCGTTTCCAGTCCCCCATATTGCCTGTACTGATATTCAATTGCTCACAGAAGGACTTCTTCGTAAGCCCCTTTTGCTTAATTAGGAATTCTATACGCTCGTATATAGATAACATCGGCCAACCGCCTTCCACTACATCAAATTCACGCAATAACGTAATTATTCTTGTAAAATGACGCAAAAAAGTATATAATTAGTTAATATTATTGTACGCTATTATACCATAGTGCTGGATGGTCGATAAGAGGTGAAGCCTGTTGAACAGCAAACGTCCCGTGACCCCCTATGGCTGGGCTATTAAGCAGCGTCTGACAGAAATGCAGCTGGATCAGAAGAAATTCTGTGAGTTGTACGGGATTCCGCCTTATCGCTTGTCCAATCTTATCCATGGCACACGGAAGGCTGAGCGCTACCGCCGTCAGATTTCGCAGCTTCTGGACCTGCCTCCATCATAACTTCCCATCCTGCAAGAATTCAAGGAGCGATAACCTTGCCATTGAGCTTACCTTCTTCCCTTACCTCTTCACTTAACACTCTCCCACATAACCTCCTTGTTATCGACAGCTATGGATTCATCTTATTTATCAATGATCGCTGGAAGGAATTCCGCCATTCCTATGGATTCTCTCCAGCTAATGAACGGATTGGAGCTCATTACCTGGAGCTTTTTGAAGAGTGGATCGCTATCCCTGTCCAGCTCACAGCTCTGAACGAATCCATTCAGCATATCCTTCAGGGCGGACGCATGGTCGCAAGCTTAGAATTCATCCTCCACACCCCTGATAAGGTGAGCAGAGTATTCCGCCTGGACGCCTTTCCGCTTCTGACCGGGCAGTCTGCCGGGTTGCAGACACTCGCACTTTCCATGCATGACAGCGGCCCTAGCGAGAACCGCCAGCCTGCTCCTATCCGCGTATGTCATCCCTTGCGTTCCCGGCATATCCCCAGCAGCCTTGTTCCGATCTGCGCTTCCTGCAAATCCGTCCGGGGCAGTAATGAGGAATGGGTATCGGTCGAACGTTATCTTCAGTTCCAGCTATCCCTGCAATTCACCCACGACATCTGCCCGGATTGTATCCGTCAGCTGTATCCCAAATACGCAGGAGCCCTGAACAGATAACCGTTACATCCCTATTGCTTGTGTAAAGATAATAAAAATAACAGGAATGAATTCACGAACCTTCTCTTCCGTCCTGAGCTGCTGCTCTTTTAATAAAACCAAAATATGATCGATATCCCTATCATCCAGAAACTCATTGATTTTTTTAAGCGGAATATTTAGTGTTTTTAGGTATAGAATCGTGTTCAAACGCTCAAATTGGTCAATGGGTTAGCAGCTTAATTTCATCATAATAACGCAGCGTCCGGATATCGATTTGAAAGAGCTTTGATGTTTCGCCGATCGAAAACATATTGTTCATTGTCTCAACATATACCTTTCAAGCCAGATTCTTTATGAAATAGCGTAAGCAGTGATCATCCATTGATAAAAAAATAAACCGACTGTCTTAGTCGGTTTAAGTAAGCTTACAATTACAAAAGCCCTTGATTCATCAAGGGCTTCAGCTAACCAAATTATTATGCGGTAGAGAGGACTCGAACCTCCACGGGTATACACCCACTACCCCCTCAAGATAGCGTGTCTGCCATTCCACCACTACCGCATATGGTGACTCGTATGGGATTCGAACCCATGTTACCTCCGTGAAAGGGAGGTGTCTTAACCCCTTGACCAACGAGCCATGCTTAGCAAGTTATGTTATTACCACAACAAAAATGAGTATATCAAACCCCGGACAATTTGACAAGCTTTTTTTCGAATAAAAATTTACGGGAAGTAACGGCCGGATCAGACACCGTTCTCCCCGCTCAACGTACATCCTGACTGTTAAAGAATATTGACTTTATGTGTATGCTATACGCCGTGAACAGCCAGAGACGCCACACCGTCCACTGCCTCATATCCGAGACTTTGTGCAACCGCTGCATTCGTAACATGTCCGGCGACGACGTTAAGCCCGCGGGCAAGCGCCGGATTCTCCAGCACAGCTCTATGGATACCGGAATTAGCAATTTGCAGTGCGTAAGGTACGGTCACATTGGTGAGTGCAAGCGTGGAGGTACGGGCAACCGCTCCCGGCATATTAGCCACAGCATAATGCACCACCCCATGCTTCACATAGGTAGGATTCTCATGGGTGGTAATCCGGTCGATGGTCTCAATGGACCCGCCTTGGTCAATCGCCACATCCACTATAACGGAGCCTTCTCCCATCTGCTGCACCATATACTCTTTCACTAGCTTCGGTGCACGGGCACCGGGGATAAGGACGGCCCCAATCAGCAGATCTGCTTTGCGTACCGCTTGTTCAAGATGATAAGAATCCGACATGATCGTAACCAGACGTCCGCCAAAAGTATCATCCAGATAACGGAGCCTGCCGGCATTCGAATCAAGCACAGTCACCCGCGCACCCAGCCCCAGCGCCATTTTCGCCGCATTCGTACCTACGATGCCTCCGCCTACGATCACCACTTCGCCCGGCTGCACACCTGGAACACCGCCCAGCAGAACTCCCTTGCCGCCATGCGGCTTCTCCAGCAGCTGAGCTCCAATCTGTACCGCCATCCGTCCGGCCACCTCGCTCATCGGAATCAGCAGAGGCAAGGAGCCGTCTTCCAGTTGAATGGTTTCGTAGCCCACTGCAGTCACTCCGCTATCAACCAGCGCCTGCGTAAGACCCGCTTCGGGAGCTAAATGCAGGTACGTGAACAAAATGAGCCCTTTGCGAAAATAGCCGTACTCTTCAGGCAATGGCTCCTTCACCTTAATGACCATGTCCGCCTGATTCCACACGTCTGCCTCTGAGGATTGAATTCGGGCACCCTTGTCCAGATACTCATTGTCAGTGAAGCCACTGCCATTACCGGCCGATTGCTCGACCAGTACCTCATGTCCTGCTTTGCGGAGGGCTTCCACTCCCGCCGGGGTGATCGCTACACGGTTCTCGTTATTTTTGATCTCTTTGGGTACACCGACAATCATGCCTGTTCCTCCTCAAAGTTTGATGGAGATATGCTTCATGTTCATCGAAAAAAAGGCTCAAAGTTGAGCCTTCCTCATCACAGCCAAGGTGATTCTG
>CAKMKL010000126.1 GCA_927443375.1 uncultured Paenibacillus sp.
GGCTGTGGATTCCTGCTTCTTCCCGCTGTATGAGATTGAACAGGGCATTACCCGCATTACCTATAATCCGGAAGAGAAGGGCAAGCGGATTCCTGCGGTTGACTGGCTGAAGCGTATGGGCAAAACGAAGCATCTGGTGAAGGATACCCGGCTGCTGCAGGATTTTGTGCATGAAATCGAACGCCGCTGGAACCGGTTGAAGCTCAGACATGAAAATGCGCTGCTCTAATCTGGATTGAAGGGAGCCTGCCAAATGGAACATCAACAAACCTGCTCAAGCGCCGACATTGCCGAAGCCGATGAGAAGCTGGAGAAAGTGAAACACGCCATCGAGCAGTTCAAACTCATGAAGGGTGCTTTGATCCCAGTCCTTCATGAGGTGCAGGATATATACGGTTTTTTGCCGGAGCCTGTGCTCCAGGTGGTTTCGGAAGAGCTGAACCTGCCCTTAAGTGAAATTTATGGGGTTGCTTCGTTTTATCATTTCTTTTCCCTGACTCCGAAAGGAGAGCATGTGATTCATGTCTGCATGGGAACCGCCTGCTACATTAAAGGGGCTCAAGCGGTGCTGGACCGGCTCAGTACAGAGCTGAAGGTTCCCGTGCAAGGCACTACTGAGGATAACAAATTTACGCTGGAAGCGACACGCTGTCTGGGAGCCTGCGGACTCGCCCCTGTCATGACCATCGGAGAGAAAGTGCATGGACGCCTAGTGCCTAATGCCGTGCCGAAAATTCTTAATGAGTACAAGTGAATCCCGGCAATTCACGCACATTTTTAACAGGAGGTATTGGCATGAAGCTGTTAACGGATCTTGATGCTATCCGCACGCTTACGCAGAGCCGTCTGGATAACCGGAGAATCACCGGGGCTTCCGGCGAGTCCATTACATTCAGATCAGTGATGGTGTGCGGCGGTACAGGATGCACGTCGTCGGATTCTAATACCATCATCGCCGCTCTGGAGCAGGAAATATCCGGCCACGGGATTGAGAGCCAGGTGGAGGTCGTACGAACGGGCTGTTTCGGCCTTTGCGAGCTGGGGCCAGTCGTAATCGTCTACCCGGAGGGCATCTTTTACAGCCGGGTAGAGGTGAAAGATATTCCTGCTCTGGTGGAGCAGCATTTGCTGAACGGCAAGCCTTATGACAAGAAAATATACGAAAAGACCCGGCATGGCGAGGAAATCCTAAGCTTTGAGGAAACGGACTTTTATAAAAAACAAGTGCGGATCGCGCTGCGCAACTGCGGCACCATTGATCCCGAAGTCATCGATGAGTACATTGCCAGTGACGGTTACAAAGCGCTTGCCCAGGTGCTTACGGCGATGAGCCGCGAGCAGGTGATTGACACGGTTAAGCAGTCCGGGCTGCGGGGACGCGGCGGCGGCGGCTTTCTCACCGGACTGAAGTGGGAGTTCGCCGCCAAACAGAACAAACCTCAGAAATATGTCATCTGCAATGCCGACGAGGGTGACCCGGGAGCATTCATGGACCGTTCGATTCTGGAAGGCAATCCGCACTCGGTCATCGAAGCAATGGCCATTGCAGGGTATGCCATAGGCGCGAACCAGGGGTTCATCTATGTCCGTGCCGAATATCCTATCGCGGTACAGCGGTTTACCAAAGCTCTGGATCAGGCACGTGAGTACGGGCTACTGGGCGATGATATTTTTGGCACCGGCTTCACCTTTAATATTGATGTGCGCCTGGGCGCGGGGGCATTTGTCTGCGGTGAGGAAACCGCTCTGATTCACTCCATTGAAGGCCACCGGGGGATGCCGACACCGAAGCCTCCCTTCCCGGCTGTAGAAGGATTGTGGGGAATGCCGACGATCATCAATAATGTGGAAACGCTTGCGAATATAGCTCAAATTATTCTGAACGGCGCAGAGTGGTACGCAAGTATCGGAACCGAGAAATCGAAGGGGACCAAGGTATTTGCACTCGGAGGCAAGGTCGTGAACACCGGACTGGTTGAGGTTCCGATGGGCATTACGCTACGCGAGGTCATCTTTGAAATTGGCGGCGGGATTCCCGGCGGCAAAAAATTCAAGGCCGTGCAAACCGGAGGCCCGTCCGGCGGCTGCCTGACCGAAGAGCATCTGGACTGTACAATAGATTTCGATACATTAACCAGTCTGGGTTCCATGATGGGCTCCGGCGG
>CAKMKL010000127.1 GCA_927443375.1 uncultured Paenibacillus sp.
CGGCTGTGTGCCGCCGAACTCACTGACCTTCTTCGCGTCAAAGGTGGATGGAATCAGCGGTGTCCAGATCGGGCCCGGAGCCACAGCATTGACTCTGATGCCTTTATCCGCGAGATTCATGGACAGTGAGCGGGTGAAGCTGAGAATAGCTCCCTTGGTGGATGAATAATCCAGTAGCTGCGGGTTGCCCCGGTACGCCGTAATTGATGTCGTGTTAATGATCGTGGACCCTTTTTTAAGATGCGGCATGGCTGCTTTGGTCAGATAGAACATCGAGAATATATTCGTGCGGAAGGTCCGCTCCAGCTGTTCAGCAGTGATGTCCTCTATTTTCTCCTGAGGATGCTGCTCGGCGGCATTGTTGATCAGAATATCCAGCTTGCCGAGACCTTCCACTGTTTTGTTAATCAGATCCTGGCAGAAGGCTTCTACGCCGATATCGCCGGCAATCAGGATACATTTTCGCCCTTCCTGTTCCACCTGTCTTTTGGTTTCCTCGGCGTCGCTGTGTTCGTTCAGATAGGAAATAACGACATCCGCCCCCTCCTTGGCAAAATGCACGGCAACCGCACGTCCGATTCCGCTGTCTCCACCGGTTATAAGTGCAGCTTTGCCCAGCAGCTTGCCTGCTGCTTTATAGGCGGATGTCTCAAATTCAGGCAGCGGGTTCATTTGACTTTCGATTCCCGGCTGACGGTCCTGCTCCTGCGGAGGCAAGGTTTTTTGTGGCTGTTTGTTATCTGGCATGATCCATTCTCCTTTCGCGTTTACACATTGATGGTAAATTTCATCATCTTAGGATGGCTCAGGATGGGGAGGTTATGCACTTTGCTGAACTTCAGTACAAAATGACTTTACGATATGTTACTTACCACAGTTAAGCGGTGGTCAAACGAAAATACTGTCGTTTTTCACGCGGAAGCTTTATATACTAAAGAATAGACTCAAAGAGATCGGTGTTAATAAGGGAGGTACGCTGTATGACTAAAAATAACCGCAATATCATTGTCGCTGTCAAAGGTGTCATCATCAACGAAGGAAAAATCCTGCTGGTCCAGCGTGCGTCTGCGGATGCTGTAGGCGGGGGCACCTGGGAGTGCGCCGGTGGAAAAATAGAGTTCGGAGAAGCCCTGGAGGCCGCTCTGGTAAGAGAAATTAAGGAGGAGACCGGTTTAACGGTCACTGTGGATCATCTGCTGTATGCAGCATCCTTCTTAACCGATCCAGCGAGGCAGGTTATAATCATCACCTATTTATGCCGCAGCCGGGAACAGGTAATCCGGTTGTCAGAGGAGCATACCGACTACAGATGGTGCACCAAGGATCTGCTTCACCGCCTGCTTCCGCCGCAGATTTTTGCCGAATTTGTGAAATATCATGTCTTGGAACTGGAGGAATTAGAATAAAATATACCCAGACAACACAAATTGCCCCAGCAGCAGCCGCCGCCGCCAGGGCAATTCCTCATTCTCCGGTCTTAAATAATGTGTCTGTACACCATGAAGAAAATCATAAGAATCAATACAACCATAAGCAGCAGGCTCATCGTCCGCAGCTTACCTGTATGGGCAGTTACATCACGGTTCTCCCGGATTCCGGCTGCTGCCAGGCGGAGAGGCTTGTTCATGATGCCGCCCAGCGCGAACATGGCCAGGAGCAGTACTACAACTACTGCCATCCATGCCACAGTATAATCCCCTTGTGACATCATATAACCGCCAGTTAACAGCTGAATGACCAGGCCATACTGGGCGAAGCGGTTGAAACCGCTAACTGCACTTAGCGTGCCCTCTTTAGCCGGAGCGGAAAGCTTCTGTGCACCGCTCAGAATAAAAGGGAGCACCAGATAAAACCCGAGTGCCAGCGTCCCGATCATATGTAGGAAAAATAAAAAACGGTCCATCCTTTACCTCCTCCATTTTTCGCTGTGATTTATGTTACATTCCAATTATACCCGACTGTATCCCACAAGAAAAGAAAACCCCCATTTCTATTTAAAAAACGGGGGCTGCTATCTTATTTTCCTAGAGTGTAACTGCAGAAGTTACTGCACGTACTGAATCTGCCGACTTATCCAAGGCCGCCTGTTCTTCAGCGGTAAGCTCCAATTCATAGATCTTCTCAATGCCGTCCGCACCAAGCAGGGTTGGAACACCCATGAACAGCCCGTCATAGCCGTATTCCCCTTCCAGCAGGGCAATGACAGGGATGATCCGCTTCTTATCTTTGAGAATCGCTTCTGTCATCTGCACCAGGGAGGCTGCCGGCGCATAATACGCGCTGCCGTTGCCCAGCAGGCTGACAATTTCTCCCCCGCCAACGCGGGTACGCTGTACAATCTCTTCTATGCGCTGCGCTGGAATCAGCTTGTCGATCGGAATGCCGCCTACACTGGAGTAGCGTACAAGCGGAACCATATCGTCCCCGTGTCCGCCAAGCACGAAGCCGCGCACATCCTCAACCGAAACATTCAGCTCCTGGGCAATAAACGTGCAGTAACGTGCTGTATCCAGCACACCTGACTGACCGATTACGCGGTTTTTGGGGAAGCCCAGCGCATGATAAGCAGCATAAGTCATCGCGTCCACCGGATTACTCAGGATGATGACGATAGACTCCGGTGCCACACGCTTAATGTTCTCGCAAACGGATTTTACAATGCCGGCATTGGTATTCACTAAATCATCGCGGCTCATCCCCGGCTTGCGGGCAATCCCTGCTGTGATAATAACGATATCAGAATCCGCTGCATCCTCATAATCTGAAGTGCCGGTAATCTGGCTGTCGAACTTTTGCACAGGAGCGGCTTCCAGCATGTCGAGCGCCTTCCCCTTGGTCGGATTTTCCAGCTGCGGAATATCAAGCAATACTACATTTCCCAGCTCTTTCTGTGCAAGCATAAGCGCCGTAGTAGCTCCGGTAAAACCGGCGCCTACGACTGTAATTTTATAACGTTTGATGGCCACAGGTGGACCTCCTAATTTTCATTAAAATTTTATTAATGCTTATCTTCGCACAAAACGGGCCTCCGGAGCATACGCTCCTTCAGCCCGATCCGCTGTGATTACTTTACAGGTGGTTGATAATTTCATCGGCAAACGCCGAGCACTTCAGCTCTGTCGCGCCTTCCATCTGACGCGCAAAGTCGTAGGTCACTGTCTTATTGTTGATCGCAGTGCTCATGCCTTTATAGATCAGATCAGCCGCTTCCTGCCAGCCGAGATGCTCAAGCAGCATAACGCCGGAGAGGATTACTGAACCTGGATTAACAACATCCTTGTCCGCATATTTAGGAGCCGTTCCGTGAGTAGCTTCGAAGATCGCATGGCCTGTCAAATAGTTAATATTTGCTCCCGGCGCGATGCCGATGCCGCCAATTTGTGCAGCCAGCGCATCAGACAGGTAGTCCCCGTTAAGGTTCAGCGTAGCGATTACGTCGAAGTCCGTCGGGCGGGTCAGCACCTGCTGCAGCGCGATATCTGCAATAGCGTCTTTAACGATGATTTTGCCGGCGGCTTCCGCTTCCTTCTGGGCCGCATTTGCTGCTGCTTCCCCGTCACGTTCCTTGATTACATCATATTGATTCCAGGTAAATACTTTATCGCCGAACTCCTGCTCAGCCACTTCATATCCCCAGTTCTTAAATGCGCCTTCGGTGAATTTCATGATGTTGCCCTTATGCACCAGCGTCACGCTCTTGCGGCCATGCTTGATAGCATATTCCACTGCAGCACGAACGAGGCGCTTCGAGCCTTCAGAGGATACCGGCTTAATACCGATTCCGGATGTTTCCGGGAAGCGGATTTTGTTCACGCCCATTTCCTTCTGCAGGAACTCGATAACTTTCTTCACTTCCTCAGAGCCTTCTTTATACTCGATGCCGGCATAAATGTCCTCTGTATTCTCCCGGAAAATAACCATGTCCACCAGCTCCGGATGTTTCACCGGTGAAGGAACTCCGTCAAAATAACGCACTGGGCGCAAGCATACGTAAAGATCCAGCTCCTGGCGCAGCGCCACGTTGAGTGAGCGGATTCCGCCACCGATTGGCGTCGTCAGCGGTCCTTTGATCGCTACGATATACTCGCGGATTGCTTCCAGCGTATCGTTCGGCAGCCATTCACCATATGTATTGAAGGCTTTCTCGCCGGCAAACACTTCGTACCAGGCAATCTTTTTCTCCCCGCCGTAAGCTTTGTCTACAGCAGCATCAAGCACACGCTTGGAGGCTTTCCAGATGTCGCGGCCTGTGCCGTCGCCTTCGATAAACGGAATGATCGGATGAGCCGGAACCACCAGTTTGCCATTTTCTATCGTGATTTGTTCGCCTTCTGTCGGCAGATCGTATTTTTCCAATTTCAACATTTGTGGGGATTCCTCCTAAAAGTTTTGTGGGCTGCGCTACCTTGACATTACATCTTCAAGACTGCCCCGGAAGCATTAGCTTTAAGCTAGTTTAGTTCAGCAGCCGCTTCCCGGGTTAGCTCTCTATTCAAAAAAGCTCCCTGGGAAACGTCTGCCGGGTCCGCCGATACGCGCTGCGTACCTATAATTCTACTAAGGGGCGATGGAGCCTGCAAGTCCTCTTAATTATCTCTCGTCTACCGGAACGTATTTCTGCTCAAGCATTCCTGTGTATTCAGCACGCGGGCGGATAATGCGGTTGTCCTCGTACTGCTCCAGAATATGCGCTGTCCAGCCCGAAGTCCGGCTGATCGCAAAAATCGGTGTAAACAGCTCACGCTCAATGCCCAGCTGTGTATAGACCGAAGCGGAATAGAAGTCTACGTTCGGCTTCAGTCCCTTCTGTCCGGTAATCAGCTCCTCAATCTTGACGGACATCTCGTAGAGCGCGGTATCATTCTTCATCGTTCCCAGCTCCTGCGACATCTTCATCAGATGTTTGGCGCGCGGATCGCCGTTCTTGTATACACGGTGCCCGAAACCCATAATCTTCTCGCGGCGTTCCAGCTTGGCGCGGATATAAGGCTCCACCGCCTCCAGGCTGCCGATCTCTTCCAGCATCTTCATTACGGCTTCATTCGCACCGCCATGCAGCGGTCCTTTGAGCGCGCCGATGGCCGAGGTTACACCGGAATAGATATCGGACAGTGTAGCTACGGTTACCCGGCTGGCAAAAGTGGACGCGTTAAGCTCATGGTCAGCATGCAGCACGAGAGCCGCATCCAGCGCTTTGACTGAAATTATATCGGGCTGTTTACCCCACAGCATATACAGGAAATTCTCGGCAATGGAGACACCCTCTCTCGGGGCAACCGGCTCCAGGCCTTTGCGGATACGTGCAAGCGCAGCCACAAGCGTAGGAATCTGAGCCTGCAGCTTCATTGCCTTTATTTCATTGGCTTCACGGCTCATATCATCGGCAGCTTCATCATATAGCGCAAGGCTAGATACGGCAGAACGCAGCGCGGCCATCGTATTCGCTGTCTTTGGATAAAGCTTCATCTGGGCAATTACCTGTTCAGGGACCTGTGCGAAGGCACTGAAATCACGCAGCAGAGTCTCAAGCTCCGGCGTAGTCGGCAGGCTGCCGAACCATAGTAAATAAGCGGTTTCTTCAAAGGTGGCATTCACCGCAAGATCATCGATATCATATCCGCGGTAAGTAAGAACGCCATCCACAATGGAACTGATGGAGGAGGTCGTAGCAACGATGCCTTCCAGGCCTTTAGTAGCTGTCATAGTATATCTCTCCTTTGCCAACGAGGGTGTAAAAGCCAATGCTAACATCATGAAAACATTTACAATTTAACGGATAACAACGACTAAAAAGAGGTGTTAATACATCTTCTAAGGATTGCAACTACCTTTCGAAACAGAAGCTATAATAATCATACCGGATTTTGACGGTTATGTGAACAACGTGGAAGCTTTGTTCGGCATCAAATGATTTTATCGGAGGGATAGAAAAAAACTTCCGATCCACCTGTTTCATGACTGCGCTTTCAGTGTATATAGGGGGCTTTCTTCTTCTAAATTCCGGTCTTTTAGTAGTCTGCAAACCCGATCTTTGAATATACATAAGACGAGCAGTTATCGCATGCTAAAACAGTCTGACGGGAGGTGTGGCCGATGGATTCGCTGCTATTCAAAAGAGTGCTGCGCGGCCTGTGGGTCGTGCTTGCCGGGGCGGGTCTGCTCCTCGCGTTGTATGTACTGCTGCCGCTCATTTACCCGCTGCTGCTCGCCTGGCTGCTGGCTTATCTCATCCATCCGCTGGTGCTGATCCTGAAGGGCTTCAAATTGCCGGGGTGGCTGGCTGTATCGCTCTCTCTGCTTTTCTATATCGGAGGGACAGCTCTTGTGCTGACGGCGCTAATAACCCGCCTCGTGAAGGAGCTCATTGTGCTGCTGCAGACCTTTGACCTTCATACCGGAGAGTGGCGGGATTTGCTGCTGTCTATCAGCCGCAACGCCAGTATTCAGAATATCATTAACCAAATCAACCAGTTTTACCACGAAAACCCCGGGTATCATGATACGATTGACAGCAATATCAACCGGACCACGGAAACTGTCGGCAATGCTGTGACGGAGCTCATTACCGGATTTTTCAACTTGATCCTGAAGCTGATCTCTGCGCTGCCGAGTCTCGGTACCATTCTGATGGTGATTGTGCTGGCCGCTTTCTTTTTAAGTACCGGCTGGGAACGCCATAATGCCAGACTGACCGCCTTAGTGCCGCCACCTCTCGTCCGGCCGGTCTCCGAGATCTGGGGTGATCTGCGCAAAGCATTGGTTGGCTACCTGAGGGCCCAGGTCGTGCTGATTTCGGTCACAGCTGCCATCGTCATCATTGGCCTGCTGCTGCTTGGAGTGAATTCTGCTTTTGTCATCGGGCTGACTATCGGGCTGGTCGATATGGTCCCTTATGTAGGCGTCGGCGTGGTTCTGTTTCCTTGGGCGCTGTATTCCTATATGACAGGTGATCTGGGGCTGGCCATCGGCCTGCTGGTGCTCTACGCGGTAATTCTCATCACCCGCCAGGTGCTTGAGCCGAAGGTGCTGGCCAGCAGCATCGGACTGGACCCGCTGACGATGCTGATCGGCATGTTTGCCGGCCTTCAGCTGTTCGGCATGCTTGGCCTCCTGCTTGGGCCCGTCCTCCTGGTCATCCTCGATGCCTTCAACCGCGCGGGTGTCTTCCGGGCACTTCACAGCTACATCGTAAGCGGCAAATTGCACTAGTCTTCAAAAGCTGCCTTCCGCACACTGCGCACTGGCGGCTTAATCAATGGGATTTTTCCCATTGTTCTAGCCGTTCTGCACACTGGCGGCTTAATTAATGGGATTTTTCCCATTGTTCTGGCCGTTCCGCGCACTGGCGGCTTAATCAA
>CAKMKL010000128.1 GCA_927443375.1 uncultured Paenibacillus sp.
GATTCACCAAATATCTTCATAATCATCGGCTGTTCCACATGGCTTGCCAGGACATCCTCTCCGAAGCGGACAGGCTGGACCTCACCGCCGAGCGCGCTTTTGACAGCCAGGTATGGAAAGTTAATGCCCGACAGACAGGAGACATGCAGACCTCCCGACATCCGTGGGTTGATCTCCAGCAGCTTGGGAATGGAACCGCCATACTTCATCTGAATATTAAAATTGAACGGAATCCGGTACGTTTCAGCTACCCGTTCAGCAATCAGCTCCAGCTCAGCAATATGCTCCATCACCCGCAGGCGTCCGGTATCCTTACGGCGCGGTACTGCCGCCAGCAGCCTGCCGTTCTCATCGGCCAGACAATCTATACTGTACTCATCCCCTTCGAGCAGCTCCATTACCATCAGGTCGGGGAAGGTATCTACGCCGGATAGAACGCGGTAAGCTTCATCGAAAGAAATATGCTGCGTCACATAGCCGAACAGCTCTTGCAGAGGACTGCGGCTATTGTTGATAATCCGGAAACCTAACCCCCCTTCGGTTTCGGTCGGTTTGAAGCAGACCCGGAGTCCCTTGGCTACAAGATCCTCATATGCTGTCTTGAACTGTTCCGCAGTATTGACTACATGGTATTCAGGGATTTCCATAATTCCGCTTTCCTTAACCTTTTCATAGAACTTGCCTTTATCCAGCATCATTTCCAGCAGGTCCAGATCACGGCATACCAGCACCTTCGTACCGATCGCATCGAACTGCGCCGCATGCAGGGCGATATCCATCATATGCAGGCGGGGGATGAAAATATCAATCTCATTACGGCGGCAGAAATCGATACAGAACTGCACGTATTCAATGCCTGTAACAGCCGGTTCGGTACCGGCGACATCAGCGCCTTGTAGCGACATATGCCTGATATCGGGGTGGGTAGCAAAGATTTGTACAGGAACACCATCCTCATTATTACGGATGAGATTCATATAATGATAAGCCACGGAAAACCAGCGGTTGAAATAAACATTTACCTTCTTCACTTCGGCCCAACTCCCAATGTCAATAGATTGTTATAAATCTCCCTTACATATAACATGATCTCATCCCCGACAAAAACACCTTTCTGCTGCGTAAAAGGATAGTTTAATTTTACTTGAGTCACCTGCTGCTCGGCAAATATTTCTCCGTGGCATGGAGCTATGGCATAATCGGCACTTTCCAGCAGACTCTTATCCAGCAGCGAATCGCCCGATGCTACCATAGGCTCCGAACGGACAGTGCGCCGTACATGGATGATGGCATCGCTTTTATTCACAGCCTCCGGCACTATGTACAGCTTGCGGCCCTGTAGAGATACTCTCCAGCCCAGTCCGTGCAAATGCCCCGACATATGGTTAATCTCATCCAACGGCAGAAGATCACGATATACCATATACGTAAAGAACAGCTCATCACAGTAACGCTCGCTGATAATCCAATCTGTATGCACTACAGCCCGGACAATCTCCCTCACTTCTGCTGCCTCAGCAGAATTCTGCTCCACCAGCCTGCCGATGTGACTCCGCCACTCTTGATCTACCACTCCGCCCACAAGGATATTGCCTCCGTTGCTCGTGACCGCATAATCCGGGATAAGCGTCTCCTGGAACAGGTTAATCCGCTTGTATTCCGCTATAGTGCGTGTAGTTACCGGCATGAAAATAACGTTCGCCGTAAGACCCTGAAGCAGCTCCAGCGCCTTACGGGAAATATACGCGGTTGTCTTCCCTTCAATAATCTCGGCAGGCACAAGCCCCGGGGTATCCTCGGGGACGCAGAGTGCGCCAAGCGAATAAATCAGCGTCCGGTCCAAATCGCTGGCATAGATCATTCGGCTTCACCTCCCTTAAGAGGCTTGATGATGCCGCAGCAGGAATAGGCCAGCCCCGGGTATTCTTCTACCGGGACCCCATGCTCTTCTGCAAGCAGCAGAATATGGCGCAGATTCGGATTGCTTTTAGTATCGACAATAATCTTCCACGGCACTCTGCGCAGCAATACCCGGGTGGTTTCACCTACACCAGGTTTGATTAGATTGATATTGTCCATCCCGAACTTCTCCTGAAGGGTCTGTATATCACGCATTCCCCGCCAGGACACCTCCGGCGGAGCGGACTGCATCTCCTCAGCAACGGCAACCGCCTGCTTCCTCACAGAAGCAAAATATGGAGTAATTGCCCCGATAAATACATTGGAATAGTCATTATCCAGCCATTCTCTGTAGAATTTAGCTCCATGAAAGTCTCCCGGGCCAGTAAGATCATCCCGCTGTACCGTACGGCTCAGCAGGCCTGACACCGTTGAGTTGAGGCAAGCGCTGGGAATCAGATAATCTTCTCTCGTTCCATAGGTCCCGGAACAATGTCCGGGATCCGCCAGCACAGCGAGATCATCGTTCAAGGCAATGCCATACTTCTTATGGAATCCGGCGCAGGATTCCATAAGAACACGGGTAATCGCGCCCTTACCTGTCCAGCCGTCCACGAACTGCAGCTTGGCCCCTGCCCCATGCTGCTGCAGGATGTAGAGAATGGCATTTTCGTCCAGGCCTTTGCCGCGGATAATCGAGACGCTGTAGTGCGGCAGTTCGGCTCCATAGGTTTCGGCGATATAGCGTTTGATCAGCACGCCTACCGGCGTTCCGGCCCGGGCCAGGGAGACAAGCACGGTACCCTCCGTTCCCCGCTGAGCCACAATCCGCTCGGAGACTACCGCAACCGCAAGGGCCACCTTCGCTGCAGATGCCCGCAGCGTCTCCCGAAACAACTCAATATACTGCTCCGTTGGCTGATATTCCAACGGCAGCATCTCGGAATAACTCACTCCAGACTGGATTGCCTTCTCCCGCTCCGCTGTCCCCAGCTCCAGTGGAATATCGCTGAGATCCTTCAACAGAAAAGTTACGTCTGCCGGGGGGTAGCTGCCCATAGGAACCGGAGGTGCTATTCTCTGGCGCATCACACGCTCCTGACTATCTGTCCCCTTCATCTGCCGCGGCCTCCCCTTCCTGTTCAGGAGCCAGTACGATCAGATGCACTTTGCTGCCCGCCAGTCCCTTAAGAATATCTGTCATCGGCTTAATGCGCTGAGCCGGCACCTCACGTTCAAGGAGGACAAAAATATCATCATACTGGCCGTGATCGACATTATAGATGTAGTTTGTGATTGCAGGATCACCAGCTGATGGATAGGCGTACGCACTGTGCACCCCGTAGTCCGGCCTGCGCTCGGGATGAATCGGGCTGCGGGTAGAGGACTGGTAGGACACTCCCTCTCCCATCTCTGCAGCAATCCGCATCGGCAGATACATGAATTCGCCTACGCCCATCACCAGGGTGCGGCTTCCTTCGCGCAGGCTGCGCAGCTGTTCCGCCACCCGCGCAACCCCCTGATCTATTGCCACATTATCGGGCGATTGGAGGCCGAAACGTCCGCTCAGCTTCAGGTAAGGTGAGCGATTGATCTCCCCGCAGGAATCCGTGGAGCTGACCATCAGCCGCTCCAGCCTGTCTCTTACGTAAGTAGTTACTGCCGGCACTCCCGTGTCAGCATCGACCCGGCCTTTGCGTCCGTCCGCCTCTAAGAGAGGCACACCTTTTACATCAATCGTTCCCTGCAGCAGCGATAAGGTCCTGATCTTAACGCCCAGCTCCTGCTCCAGGTTCCGGTAAGCTTGAA
>CAKMKL010000129.1 GCA_927443375.1 uncultured Paenibacillus sp.
AGGTCTTGCATCGTCTAGTGGATTCCGGCGAATCGGTCCTGGTCATTGAACATAATCTCGACGTGATCAAAACGGCAGATTACATCATTGATATGGGTCCTGAAGGCGGCAGCGGTGGCGGAACTGTACTGGCAACCGGAACTCCGGAGAAGCTGATTACCGTTGAAGAGTCCTATACCGGCAGATATCTGAAACCCATCCTGATCCGTGATACAGAGCGGACGGAGGCTATGGAGCTGCAAACGTCGGAAACTGTATAGTAAGCTGATGCTGTTATTGTTAGGGCGCAATGGCAGGATGCGACCCCATAAGTAGTGTGAGGCAATGGTAGGGTGCAACCCCCACATAAGTAGTGGGAGGGTGAGTAGTTGGAATAAAGCAAACTAAATTACTCATTTCCGCGGTTTTGGAGGGTTTAGGTGGAAAAGCTCCATTTAGTTCACTCTATAGTTGCCAAATATGTTCGAACCGGAAGATTTAGATGGACTATTTCCCGCTACTTTGGCCTGGAACCAGATTAGGCCAAAATAAGTGGAGAAATTCCCTATAATAGCAATCAGCCTTCCAAAATAAAACACGCCGCACGCGGTCATCCCGCATGCGGCGTGTTTGGTGTGCTTGTAATTGTGTACAATTAGAATATGTTCTGTCCAACGATTACAGTCCTACAGGAAAGTCCTAATATGCACGGTCGAACTTGTATGAATAAACAGGAATTAGTTAAAGTGCTCTAACTTAACTTAACTTAACCCTGAATTTCGAAAGTGAAAGAGCCGCTCTGCTCCCTAGATCCAGCCCACGATGAGATAAAGCAAAAAAAGAGCTCAAACCTTTGGTAGAATGGTGTTTACGACAACAACATCACCCAAAGAGAGGAGCACCTTTATGGTGAAGTCTACCACATCGTTTCATAAAATCAAGACCGAATTTTCATTGCCGCACGCCACAACGGTTGGAGGTAGCAAGATCTTCCTGGACTATCTCGAAAAAATCAAGCTTGGCTCTGCATTACAGCAGATCTCCGGAACGAAAGCGAAGAATGCGTTGTTTCCCGTGTACCGCATTTTGCTTTATCTCATCGTGGGCTGGATCTTGGGAGCAGAGCGGCTCTTTCACTTTCGAAAGTGGCAGCAGGACTCGCTTATCAAACGCTTTCTTGGCGGTCGTTGTCCGCATCACTCGCTACTCTACAAAGAACTCAATCGTCTGGGCAAAACAAACCCGAATCTAAAAAGGAACCTTCAACAACTTCATCTGGACCTCATTCGCCCCTGTCTTCCCTCAAGCCTTATTCTCAATTTGGACTCGACCGTGGAGACCGTGTACGGCCATCAGGAGAAGGCAGCCAAAGGCGTCAACTCGCATAAACCCGGACGCAAAAGCCTTCATCCTTTATTGGCTTTTGAGGGACAGTCCCGGGTAAGTCTTTACGCACAACTGCGGCCCGGGAATGTCCATTCCTCCACCGAGGCAGGTCCTTTTTTGGAGCAAACCTTCGAGTTGCTGGGAGAGCACAAGGTGAAATATGCCCGGTTTGACAAAGGCTTTGGCGGCGAAGCCTTCTATTCGCTCTTGGAACGGCAGGCGATCGGCTATGCCGGTAAAATGAAATGGACGAAACGCCTGGCTGCCGAAGTGGCTCGGTGTCGTGTTTGGAAGCGATACGTCGATGAGGATTGGATCATTGAAGGAATTGCCCTCTGGTACCAAGCGACCTCCTGGCAGAAGCCACGGCGGGTCGCTGTCATTCGTAAAGCCCACCTCTTCCAAGACGACCAGGCTTGTTTGCTGCTGGATACCGACTGGCAGTACGAAGCCATCGTCACGAGCATGAACTGGGAAGCTATCGATGTGTGGCGCTTTTACAACCAGCGTTGCTGCATGGAGAACTACATCAAGGAAGTCAAACGCGGTTTCTCCATCGATAAGATCGCCACGGGCTCCTTTGAAGCCAATGAACTGGATCTGCTAATCAAGCTGCTCGCGTACAACCTGTACGAACGCTTTAAACACGACTGCTGCGAACCGATTCATTTCGGGTATACGATTGCACGGTTTCGACTGGAATTTTTTCAATGCGCGGCGACGCTGGTGAGTCACAGTCGAAGAGTCCTACTCAAACTCTCAAAAGAGTTTCCAAACCGAACCCTCTGGAAACGGATGGAATCCCGTGTAGTCCAGTTGGAATAAGTCCTCCTAAAATTTCACATGGAAATCGGAAGCCCAGTGATCACGGGGTAGGGGAGGTTTGCCTTTTTCTCCACTTTGTCCATTTTTCATCTGGATTTTATTCCTTTTTTTTGTTATCTCTCGTGAGAGGTAGTCTCAGGCAGGTCTTGTAGCTAAGGGCTTTCGAAATTTAGGATGAAATGTGTTTCAGAGTGGCAAAGTTACTGCAATTCGACCTGGTATATAACGCTATTCCTTGATATACTTATTTATGCATTTGTATTTTTCATGCTAAGATTCAAATCAATATTCAAGTCATTTACAAAGTGGACGAATATTATTCCCCTG
>CAKMKL010000130.1 GCA_927443375.1 uncultured Paenibacillus sp.
TACCATTCTGCTGACGACCCATGACCTGCAGGATATCGAAGCCCTGTGTTCACGGGTTATTATGCTGGATGACGGACGAATTATTTATGATGGCGGACTTGAGGAGCTCAAGCAGCGCTGGGGAACCGGACGCGAGGTGCAGTTCCAGTTTGGGACAGCGACTAAGCTTGCACAGCTGGTGCATTGGACGGATGGAATGCCTGTGTCCTGGACGGCTGAGAATGAGCTGGGTGCCAAGGTATGGATTCCGCTGGAGCTGAATGTATCTGATGTGCTGGCCCGGGTTGTCGGACAAGCCGACATTACAGACATCAAAATTATCGAAACAAACACGGATGAGATTGTACGCAGTATTTATCAGTCCGGATCTGCCGAGAAGCCGGAAGAGATGATCGCGGGCCTGCAGGATGAGAAAGAGGCCACTCATGTCTAAAGCTCTAAAGACTGCTGTCCCCATCTCGGGCGGAGGCTCTTCTTCAGGCCATTCCCCGGAAAACGGGCGAAGGCTGCTGCTTGGTGCTTACTTTGATTTTATCCGCATCCGTTTTCTGACTATGCTGGCTTACCGGATCAATTATTATTCCGGAATTCTGATCTATACCCTTAATATCGGAGTGAATTACTTCACCTGGAAGGCCATATACGGCGGTGGAGAATCGTTAGGCGGCTTTACAGGGGCACAAATGACCACTTATGTTGCTGTCTCCTGGATGGCGAGGGCCTTTTATTTCAACAATCTGGACCGCGAGATTTCTACGGATATCCGTGACGGCAGCATCGCGATCCAGTTTATCCGCCCGTATAATTACGTGCTCGTCAAAATGATGCAGGGACTCGGTGAAGGGCTGTTCCGGTTCATGATGCTGATGATTCCGGGGATGATTATAGCGGTACTACTGTTTCCTGTGCAGCTGCCGACAGAGCTTTCGGCCTGGATCGGATTCCTGGTCATGCTCTTCTTCAGCTTCCTGATCAGCTCACAGATTAATGTGATCACAGGCCTGACGGCCTTTTTTGTCGAGAACAATGAAGGTGTAATGCGGATGAAGCGGGTAATCGTGGATCTGTTCTCCGGTCTGATCGTTCCGATCACCCTGTTTCCGGGATGGTTGTCTTCTGTGCTTCACGTGTTGCCTTTTCAAGCCATTACTTTCCTGCCGGGCTCCGTATTTACGGGCCGGGTACAAGGGGTAGGCATCTGGAATGTGCTCGGTGTCCAGGTCTTCTGGTTCCTGGCGTTGATCATTCCGATTGTCTGGCTATACCACGCGGCGCGTAAGCGGCTGTTCGTGCAGGGAGGTTGATGATATGTATTACCTGGGATTATTATTTGAATATTTGAAAAATTATATGAAAACCCGGTTAACCTACCGTGCCGATTTTTGGGTGGAGGTCATATCGGATCTGCTGTTTCAGGCGACCAACTTTATCTTTATCCTGGTTATCTTCATGCATACGGACAGTCTCGGCGGCTGGAATCAGAATGAAGTAGTGTTTGTCTACGGCTTCTTTATGGTGCCCTTTGGCGTCTTCAGCTGCTTTGTGAATATGTGGGGCTTCAGCGAGCGATACATTGTTAAAGGCGAGATGGACCGCGTCCTGACGCGTCCGGCGCATAATCTGTTTCAGATTTTTCTGGAAAATGTCGATCCGCCGTCTCTGGTAGGTTCGTTCATCGGACTGATTATCATGGCGATCAGCGGCGCAAATCTCAGCCTGCCTTTCGAATGGTGGACTATTCCGGCATTGCTTGTCCTGACGTTAAGTGCGGTAGCGATATACACAGGGATCTATACAACCCTGACTTCCTTGTCGTTCTATTCCGATGCCCCGACCGGCATTTTGCCGCTGATGTACAATATTCAGACTTATGGACGTTATCCGGTGACGATTTACAACCGGGCGATTCAGGTGTTGCTCACCTGGATTGTTCCGTTTGCATTTGTCGGGATCTATCCGGCAGCACTTTTCCTGCACAGGGATGAGATGAAAACTATGGCTTTACTAACTCCGTTAGTCGGCGCTGTATTCCTGGGCATCGGACTCTTAAGCTGGAATTACGGAGTCAAACGGTATAAGGGAGCAGGCTCTTAAGAATGATAAGTTAGTTATTCAAGGCAGGCGGATGAGACATCTCCGTTTGCCTTTTTTTGCCTTGTGAACTCCATAAGAAAATTCTATAAAGATGCGATAAAAATCCTAACCTTTCTGCACCTGAAATCTCATACTAAGGATAGTATCAAGAAGATTAAGCTAAAAAGGACGGGGTACGATGAAAAGTTACATCATAGGTGTGGATTTAGGCGGAACGAATATCAAGGCCGGGTTGTTCGATCCCGGATTCACCGCCGTAGATGAAATATCTTTATTAACAGAAGCAGTAGAAGGGCCGGCACACGTCCTGGAGCGGATCAGACATGCAGTGAAACAGCTTACGGATGGGAACGGGATTGATCTCCGGCAGATTGAATGTATGGGGATGGGAATACCTGGCCTTTTGGATCCGGAAGAAGGGCTGTCTATCTTCTCCCCGAACTTTCCGGGTTGGGAGCAAATACATATTGCGAAGGAAATGAAGCAGCATTACGATTTCCCTGTCTATATTGATAATGATGTGCGTGTCAACTTGTATGGAGAGTGGCTTCATGGTGCCGGCAAAAACTGCCGGAATCTGGTGCTGCTTACTCTCGGTACAGGTCTGGGATCTGGTATTATTCATGAAGGTAAAGTGCTGTACGGCACGACCTATAGCGCAGGAGAAATCGGGCATATGAATATGTACAGAGACGGCCGGCCCTGCCGCTGCGGCAGCTCCGGCTGTCTCGGACGGTATGTCTCAGCTGTAGGCATGGTCAATACCTTCAAAGAAAAGCTGGCAGCAGGCAAATCCAGTGTCATTCAGACCTGGACGGACGGCGACAACGGGCAGATTACCGCATTAATGATCTCAGAGGCTTATGACGAGGGAGATGAACTGGCGCTAGAAGTGATGCATGAGACTGGGAGACTTCTTGGTTTCGGGCTGGCCAATATGATTAATCTGCTGAACCCTGAGCGGATCATTATCGGCGGGGGAATGGCGGCGGCTGGGGACAGGCTGCTGGGCATTGTGCGGGAAACCGTCAACGGCCATGCCTTGAAGCTGTCCAGCGGCAGCTGCAGCATTGTTCAGGCCGAGCTGGGGAGCCGTGCTGGTACATTAGGTGCGGCATCCTATGCCCATCAGAAGTTTATGGGATAAAGCTCTGCTGCTTTTTTTGAAAGATCAGCTTGGCATGATATGCTGTAATTATCGATTAAGCAGGAGGGTAATGATGAAAAGAGACATTCAGCATGTGCCTTATGGTTATGAGCCGCCGGCCAAGGAACGTAAGGGAAGCTTAATATTCTATGATTCATTTGAACGCATCTCGGATCAGGAGCTTGAAATGGCTGCGAGAACTGCAATAGATCGCAAATTCACTAAGCTGGTGCTTTATCCGCTGCATGAGGAAACGGTGAGACGTATGACGAAAGAGCCCGTGCAGGCTTACTACAAGCGGGAAGACCGTCTTCACGAGTGGAAAAGAGAGCAAGGACTCCCGTTTGTCACCGTGGAGAGCCTGGAAGGAAAGCGGAAGAAATACACGCCGCTGGATTCGGCGCTACGTCATATCAGCGATGTATATCCAGCGCCGTATTTTCTGTATCTGACTCCTGAAATGGCCAATTTGTTCGCTTCCTATTCTTCGTTCGAGGAGTGGATTGTCAAGCTGCGGCTGCTCCTGTCAGAAGAACCTGCCCAGCTTCACCCCCGCCTGGCAAAATTCCGCCACCGCTGGGATGTTGCCGGGGTAGAACGTGAGGAATAGCGCTTTAGAATAACGCATGCTTCATTTACGGGGGAGGCAGGTTTAGATGAATGAAGTGCTTAGATTTGATATCAGTCTGCAGCCAGATGCAGCCATTACACTGGTCAAGGAAGGTCTAACGGAACAATCGGAACTGCTGCATCAGGAACTGCATGATCTTGGAGACGGCCGGATGATTGGGACACTTGTGTATGAACGATATTTCTTCCGTACCGGCAATCAGGCTGCGCTTGTGGTGATCGTGGATAATTTGTGTGGAGTAAGTAAGGTACGGCTCATTCCGGCAGGAAGCTCAAACAGCTTAATTTTTAAAATTGATAGGGGCGCTGGCAAAAGCTTCGCTTCGTCTGTGGAGAAGATCCTGTCTGCCTACATTTTGAAATGAACAATACTGAGTAACGCGCGGCAGCATCGGCGGGTAATTAATTATTTGCCCTATGCTGCCTGTTTGCGTCTGTAGCTGTACATTTTCCATTGATAATGGATAAAGCAGCCGATGCAGAAGCCTCTTAAGAATGATTAAGAACGGGACGGGAATTAAATTTTAAACAATTAAATGTTGACAAATAGTTAAAATTTATGATTTTATTATATAGACCGATTGTTATAAAAGAAAAGGAAGTGTTGAGCTTGTCGAACAAGCACAATGCGCGTGAGGCGATTGTGGACACCGCTTCAAGATTGTTTTTTACACAAGGTTATCACGCGACCGGCTTGAATCAGATCATTAAGGACAGTGAATCGCCGAAGGGATCGCTCTATTATTATTTTCCCCGGGGCAAAGAGGAACTGGCTTTAACCTGCATTAGCCGGACAAGTGAGATTGTTGCCCAGCTGCTCCGGTACTACGCAGAAAAAAAGCTAGGGACAGCCGCAATGGTACAGGATTTTATTCTTGAGGTAGCCAGGAAGGCGGAGGAAACTTCTTTTGAAGGGTTAGTTCCGTTCAGCTTTTGGGTTGCTGTTGAAACCTCCTGTGTCAGTGACGAGCTGCGCTCGGCCTGTCAATCGGTATTCAAGGACTGGCAGGATGTGATTATGCAGAGCTTGCTTGAGGAAGGCGTTAACGGCACAACGGCTGCCAGTAAGGCTTCAGTCGTCATCTCACTGTACGAAGGTGCACTTCTCCAGGCGCTGACACACAAGAGCACACAGCCGCTGCTTGCTGCGGCACAGAGTATACCCGCCATACTGGGTTAACAAGCAGAAAGCTAGAGAGAGAAAATTATTGATTATCAGGAGGATACAAGAGTGGAAGCAACCATGCAAGGCAAGCAACAACCCCAAGCAAAACAGTTCAAAACGATCCCGATTCTTGTTTCTTTATTAATCGCAGGATTCATCGGAATGTTCAGTGAAACGGCACTGAATGTGGCACTGACCGATTTGATGAATGTGCTGAACATTACACCTACGACAGCGCAGTGGCTAACAACCGCTTATTTGCTCACCCTGGGCATCCTCGTGCCTATTTCCGGACTCTTACTCCAATGGTTCACGACCAGACAGCTGTTTGTAGCTGCGTTAAGCTTCTCGATTGCAGGAACCTTAATTGCAGCCATGTCTCCGAGCTTCGAGTTTCTGCTGCTGGCCCGTATTGTTCAGGCCATGGGAACAGCACTGCTCCTGCCTTTGATGTTCAATACGATTCTGGTCATCATTCCTCCTGAAAAAAGAGGAGCGGCAATGGGGCTCATCGGCCTGGTCATAATGGTCGCGCCTGCTGTAGGTCCGACAATTGCCGGCCTGCTGATCTCAAATTTAAGCTGGCACTGGATTTTTTGGCTGTCGCTGCCTTTCCTGATCATCGCACTGATCTGCGGAATCCTGTTCATGCAGAATGTATCCGAGGTCACCAAGCCGAAGATTGATGTACTTTCCATTGTGCTTTCTTCGTTTGGCTTCGGCGGCATCGTGTACGGATTCAGCAGCGCGGGTGAAGAGAGCGGCTGGAGCAGTCCCAAAGTAATCATTGCGATTGCTATTGGCGTTGTAGCCCTTGTTCTGTTCGCCATCCGCCAGCTGACGATGAAGCAGCCGATGATTAATCTTCGTGCCTTCAAATTCCCTATGTTTACAGTAGGGGTGCTGATGATCTTCATCTGCATGATGGTTATTCTGTCTTCGATGCTGATTCTTCCGATGTATCTCCAGCAGGGTCAAGGCTATAGTGCATTCAAAGCGGGTCTGCTGCTCTTACCCGGAGGGATTATCAACGGCTTGATGTCACCGCTGATGGGACGTTTGTTTGATAAATACGGCCCGAAATGGCTTGTTATTCCGGGTCTCGTGGTTGTGGCAGTATCACTCTGGTTCTTCTCCAGCATTACTGCTACGTCCACAGTCATTTTTGTTATCGTTCTGCATAGCGCCCTGATGATCGGGATTTCGATGATTATGATGCCTGCCCAGACGAACGGGATCAACCAGTTACCGCTGGAGTATTATCCTGACGGCACAGCGATTATGAACACGCTGCAGCAGGTAGCCGGTGCGATCGGCACTGCGCTGGCTGTAAGCATCATGACCTCAGGTACGAAGAATTATATGAAGACAGTAACTGACGTTGCCGATCCGTCGAATGCGCTGGCGGCATTTACCCATGGGGTGCAGAACGCATTTATTTTCGGAATGATAATGGCTGTTATCGGTCTAATTGTTGCGTTCTTCCTCAAACGGGTTATTATTCAGCATAAATCACAAGCACCTATGCATTAATCCTTGTGTTAAGCAATCCTAGCGATACACTGACTGAAAGGTATATCCGCACTGCGGGTATGCCTTTTTGTGCTGGACTTCCTGAGGGGGATAATGTAACTTATACAGCGTAAATATTTCCGGATTCTAAGGCGAAGGAGGAGAAGGATGCCGCAGCTAGGTGAACAAGACAATAACGATAATATGAAGAAGAGGTCAAGAGTGGCAAGAATGACTTCAGTAATCATCCTGCTTGCTGGAATGGGTGTATTGCATGCAGGGAACTACGGCTCAGCACAGGCAGCTGTAACAGGTCAGGATACACTCGGAATACCGGCGAAAAACAGCGTGGTCAAGAAAAATAATCTGCCGGAGGGATTTGTTTATCTTGATGAAGTTATTCCGGAAGCGCAGTATCAGATCCGCTACTACGGCAAAAATAATTTTACCGGAGCACCTGTCAACGGGTACAAGGCGCCACTGGCAATCTTCACTCGTACGGCAGCAGCTGCCTTGAAGAAGGTTAGTACCGATTTGGCCGGCAAGGGTTATATTCTGAGAATCTATGATGCCTACCGTCCGCAGAAAGCGGTAACCCGGTTTGTAGCATGGTCCCAGGATTCTTCGGATACCAAGAACAAACAGCTCTATTACCCGCAGCTTGATAAACGCGATCTGTTTAAGCTCGGTTTTATTGCCAAGAAATCCGGGCATTCCAGAGGCAGCACCATTGACTTAACACTGGCTGACAAAAAAACAGGAGCCCTGGTGGATATGGGCAGCCCGTATGATTTTTTCGGAGAAATCTCTTATTATAATACCGCGCTTGTGAGCAAAACCCAGCATCAGAACCGGAAAATCTTGAAAGAGGCGATGGTCACACAGGGCTTCAAGCCTTATAGCAAAGAGTGGTGGCATTTTACGCTGGAGAGTGAGCCATACCCGTCACTCTATTTTAATTTTGATGTAGAATAACAAATGTTCTGATTGATCTTCTTTTTTTACGAAAAACGGGTTCTAATCCTGAGAAAATCGGTTATTGTTTAATGTAAGACTATTCCCTTCAGACTCTGTGTATACTAATTCTAATACAGGAGAGGTGGAATCGATTTGAAGACCAGAATCGCAGCCGTTATCCTTAGTATTCTGTTAGTGGCAGCCGGAACAGGGATTTTCACAGCACAAGAGGTTAAAGCCGCGCCGAACATGAGTGTGATTTTGAACGGACAAGCTCTTTCGCTCGCAGATTCGATGGTTTACAAGAGTGGAGCTGCCGTGATGGTGCCTCTTCGTGAGGTTGCCGAGGCTCTAAAGTTCAAGATTTCCTATCAGGGAAGTACCGGAAAAGTTCAATTAAGCAGGGTCAACGAAATCATTGAGTTCCAGGTTGGCGGTCATGAGATTGTAATTGGAGAAAAGGACAAGAAGAAGGTTTCTTTCAAAGGTGCAATTGAAACCAGGGATAAACGGCTTTATGTCCCATTATCTTTTCTGAACTCGATAGGCTTAATCGCCGGATACAGCACGGCTACGAATCAATTAGAGATATATACGCCTGAGGTGGCGGCTGGAGCGGTATCAATGCTGCTGGCAACCGGCCAATATCAGGAGCTGCAGACCCGGTATTTTAACGATAAATCCGGGCAGATGCCTGATTTACCGCTCATTCAAAAGAACTGGGAACAGATCGCAGTTCCGGCGGGAAATTATTTCGGAGTGAAATCTACTGCCAGTGACTGGGGCGAGGAGACGCTCACTATTCAAAGCATTTTGTCTTTTACAGAAGCTGAGGCTGTACTAACGCTGTCATTGGATAGTACCGGTAAAATCACCGGTCTGAAGCTGGAGCCTGTGGCTGCTGCAGACGAATCTCATAGCTAATAAGCAAGAAGGCGACCGAACTCATGGATGGGCGGATCGTCTTCTTTTTGCGTATCTCTAATTCAATAGGCTATTGACATCACGGGAGAAACAGTATAGATTAAACAGTGTTTAAAACGGCGTTTAGAATTATTTTTTAAAGGGGTGATATTCATTTTATTATGACCAAAGCCACTAACAACGCAGATTCTTCAGAGAATGATACGAAGCAGACGATTCTTGATGCTACAGTAGAACTGATCCGGGAAAATGGATTCGGCTGCGCCACACTCCGCAACATTGCCGCTAAGGCGGATATCAACCTTGCACTGGTGAATTATTATTTTGGCTCAAAGGATCATCTGCTTGGGGCTGCGGTAAGAGTGCTCGTGTCCACGTTTAACGATGCCTTTCAAGTGTTGGAGGATGATCTATTGCCGCCGAGAGAGAGGCTTAAGGAGTTTTTTATCCGGTATATCACTAACCTTGAACATTATCCGGGACTGGCCAAACAGATGCTTGATCAGCGGCATGTAATTCTCGGCTCCCATGATGAATATGCAAGGTACTGCAAGATGATGAAAATTGAAAAAATTCTTGCTGCGTTGCAGGAAATTACCGGAGAACGAGACAAAGATCAGCAGATGACTATGCTTTTTCAGCTTTATGGTGCGATGGTATTTCCAGTTGTTATGGCACCGAGTTTACCCCAAGATCAGGATGATATTCTGCCGGTCTTTCAGCTCCCTCCAATTGGAGATCAGATTGACGGATTGTTTGACCGTTTTTTTTACAAACCAAATCATTATTAGAGAAAAGAGTGGAGAAAAAAATGCCAACGATGACGAATGGGAATTCTGCTGCAGCTGAGCAGCCCTTCTCGCTAAAAGCCATACTGCCGCCACTCCTGGCAATTATAGTCGGGATGATTATGGTTATCCTGGACGGTACAGTTGTCAATGTGGCAGTACCTAAGCTGGTTGATTACTTCAATACGGATCTAAAAACCGTCCAGTGGGCAATTACAGGCTACACTTTAGCATTGGCTGCTGTGATTCCGCTGGCGGGCTATATGACGGACCGGTTCGGCTCCAAACAAGTGTTTGTTGCGACAGTAGCAATGTTCGCGCTGGGTTCGATGTTATGCTCTCTTGCGCAGACGTCTACACAGCTGGTTATTTTCCGTGTTATTCAGGGTCTTGGCGGAGGAATGGTTGCTCCAATCGGGATGGCAATGGTATTCAGGCTGGCCCCTCCGGAACGCAGAGGCTCCATTATGGGGATGCTGGGTATTCCGATGCTGCTCGCTCCTGCACTGGGTCCGGTGCTGTCAGGGTGGCTGGTGGAGTATGTAAGCTGGCATTGGATTTTTCTGATTAATGTGCCGATTGGCATTGTGGGGATCATTCTGGGTATCAAATATTTGCCGACCACGGAGAAGAAAGGCAAAGCGCATCTTGATGTTCTCGGGATCATCCTGGCTCCGGTGGCCTTCTCGATGCTGGCTTACGGTGTCAATCAAGGCGGAAGCAACAGCTGGTCAGCTGCCGGAACCATTGTCGGATTGTCTGTAGGCGGTCTGGCCCTGGTGCTCTTTATTATCGTAGAACTGCTCCACAAGCATCCGCTGTTGGAACTCCGTGTATTCCGTTCATCGGACTTCTCCCGGGGTATTCTGCTCTCCTGGGTTACCCAGGCAGCATTATTTGGTTCCATGCTGTTCGTCCCTCTCTATCTGCAGCAAATCCGTAATTACACCCCACTGGAAACCGGCCTGATTCTGCTTCCGCAAGCTTTGGCTTCGGGTATCGGAATGCCGATCGGCGGACGGCTGTTTGACAAAATCGGCGCCCGGCCGCTATTGTTTGTGGGGCTAAGCATCATTTCAACAGCGCTGTTCATGTTATCTGGCATTACCACCGGTACAAGTCTTCCACTGATTATGTTCTGGCTGTTTATGATGGGTCTGGGAATGGGCTTATCGATGATGCCTGTCAACACACATGTATTAAATTCCGCACCCCGTGAATGGGTTGGCCGGGTTACTCCCCTTACAGCTGCTGCACAGCAGGTGGTAGTCTCGTTTGCCGTTGCAGGTATGACTGGCTATTTAACGAGTCAGATTTCGGTCCACACCAAGGAATTGACCGAAGGCGGCAATCCGCTGACGGCTGCGGTTCTTGGATTTAATGATGTGTTCTTTCTCTCGGCATGCATCGCTGTTGCGGGAGTGGTAATCAGTCTAATTCTGCGCAAGCCTAAGCAGCTTCAGCAGAAGGCTTCAGCAGATGGGCAAAACCCTGACCCGGCAATGATGATGGGACATTAACGTTAAGCTTCGCAATAAGCCGCTGCAGCCTGTGGTAGTTACCTCAGTGCTGTAGCGGCTTTTTTTGCGCCTTACTATTTAGTTTAGATATCCGCCCTGCGTTTCTTGAGATAACGGGGGAAATAGGAAGCCGAGGACATTGTGCCGAGCAGCTCGGATGCGACAATACCCAGCATCACCAGAGCAGCTCCGGCATATCCCTGCATCGACAGCTGTTCTCCGGCGAACCAGTATCCGAAGAAAGCGGCGAATACGGGCTCCAGGGAAAAGATCAGCCCCGTACGCGTCGGGGTGGTGAACTTCTGTGCTACCGGCTGCAGGATGAAACCGCAGGCACTGCACAGAATGCCGAGTGCCAGAATCGCAATCCAGCCCGGCATGGTGGAAGGGAGGCGGGGAGTTTCGAAAATGGCAGACAGCACAAGCGCATAGCCGCTCACGAACCCGAGCTGGAGAATGCCGATGTTCAGCGAATCACAGTTTTTTACTGCTTTGCCGGTGACAAGGATTTGAACGGCATAAAACAGGGCTGACAGAATACAGAGAAAATCACCCGGCTGAATGTGTAATGCTGAATTCAGCGTAAGCAGCCCAATGCCGGATATGGCCAGTATTGCACCAAATACTTGCGCAGCGGCGACTTTTTTACGGAAGACCAGGATATCAAGCATCGGTACAAAAATAACGGTCAGGGCGACCAGAAAACCAGCATTGGAAGTCGTCGTTGTCTGCAGGCCAAACGTGATGCAGGTGAATACGCCGAGCAATAAAAGCCCGAGCAAGGCCCCGTATCTCAATGTTCTTAGATTGATGCTGCGCAGCCGTTTCTGGAACAGAATGGCTGCTAAAATAAAAGCAAGTCCGAAGCGGAGGGCAATCAGGTTGAATTCCCCGAGCATGCCCAGCCCCATCTTCATAAATATATAGGAGGAACCCCAGAACATCGTTACAATCAGGAGCAGTAGCTCGGCCTTGAGCGGCTTCATCGTTGGTATCATCTTCCTTTTTCTTATCTTGTGATTATAGTATAATACGGTCAATTACATAAGTTAACTGAATGTTTATCATAGATTACATGAAGAAAATTCATGTTGAAGAGGAGATGGAGTGTTGAGCCTGAATAAGTATGAAGTTTTTCTGAAAGTGGTGGAACTGGGCAGTTTAACGAAAGCTGCAGAAGTACTGGGTTTCACGCAATCAGGAATCAGCCATACCATCAGCAGTCTGGAAATGGAGTTTGGGTTCTCCCTGCTGCTGAGGAACCGCTCAGGAGTCAAGCTGACGGTAAACGGAGAACAGGTTGTGCCGGCGATGCGTGAGATTATCAAGTGGAACGAGCAGCTGAAGCAGCAGGTTGCAGATATTCACGGGCTGGAGACGGGGACAATTACTATCGGAACATTCACGAGTGTATCCGTGCATTGGCTCCCGGGGATGATTAAGGAGTTCCGCCGGGAATATCCTTATATTGATTTCAAGCTGATGGAGGGCGGGTATCTGGAAATTGAGCAGTGGATTGAATCCGGTTTGATTGACTGCGGCTTCATCTCCCTGCCTACGCGGGAGAAATTTGAAGTGTTCTCCTTGAAAAAGGACCGCATGCTTGCGATTCTCTCCAAGGATCATCCGCTCGCTCAGGCTCCATATATGCCGCTGGCGCAAATTACGCATGAGGATTTCATTATCCAAAAGGCGGGTTCGGACTACGATGCCCGGCGGGTACTGGAAAAGGCCGGAATCCATCCGAATATAAAGTTTACTGCAGGGGATGACTCGGCGATTATCGCGATGGTTGAGAACGGCCTGGGGATCAGCATTCTTCCGGAAATGGTCATCACCCGCCAGAACCACAACGTAGCCATGCTGGAGCTGGAAGAACGCAGCTTCCGTTCGCTGGGTATCGCTGTGAATTCGCTAAAATATGCTTCACCGGCTGCCCGGCGTTTTCTGGCGCATGTGCAGGCCTGGCTGAAGGATTCTCCAGAATGAGACACGGCAGCTGAATGTACGGTTGACGGGCGCCAGTCCCCATGAGAAAATGTACGCGATGTATATTAAGCGTTTACAACCTGGTTCGCAGGCAGCGGAAATGCTTGATCCTCTCAACCATGCTGGCGGCAGAGCTTATCGTTTTTTCATCAACTACAACTGATCTCAAGGAGGAGTAAGATGAAACAGCTTCGTATCGGAATGATCGGCTACAAATTTATGGGCAAGGCCCACAGCAATGCCTACCGCAGTCTGCCTATGTTCTTCCCGCAGGCTTTGAAGCCGGAGATGTCCGTGATCTGCGGACGGAATACTGAAGCGGTGGGGGCTGCAGCTGATCAGCTGGGCTGGGCGGAAAGTGTAACCGACTGGCAGGAGCTGGTCAACCGTGATGATATCGATCTTATCGATATCAACGCTCCGAGCAATGCACATAAGGAGATTGCCCTGGCGGCGGCCAAGGCTGGCAAGCATATTTTCTGTGAGAAGCCGCTGGCGCTGAATCTGGCAGATTCCCGCGAAATGCTGGATGCTGCCAATGCCGCAGGAATTAAGCATATGATCGGTTTCAATTACCGGTTCTCCCCTGCGGTCAGGCTGGCGAAGCGGCTGGTGGAGAGCGGCCGGCTGGGGAAGATTTATCATTTTCGCGCCTGGTTTCTCCAGGACTGGATTCTGGACCCGGAGTTTCCGCTCGTCTGGAGGCTGCAGAAGGAGGTTGCCGGGTCCGGTTCCCATGGGGACCTGGGAGCGCATTTAATTGATTTGGCCCATTTCCTGGTTGGAGAGGTGCAGGAAGTAATCGGCATGAGTGAGACGTTCATCAAAGAGCGTCCTCTTGCAGCAGAAATGACCGGACTAAGTGCCCGGGCGGGGAAAGACGCGCCAAGGGGCGCCGTTACAGTAGACGATGCCACTGTATTCCTGGCCCGCTTTGCGAACGGTGCACTCGGCAGCTTTGAGGCTACACGGTTTGCCGCCGGTCACCGTTCGACGAATTCCTTTGAAATCAACGGAAGTCTGGGCAGTGTGAAATTCGATTTCGAGCGGATGAATGAGCTGGAAGTGTATCTGACCTCTGACGCTGAGGATGTGCAGGGCTTCCGCCGTGTCCTGGCCACTGACCCTGCGCATGATTATGCCGAAGCCTGGTGGCCGCCGGGGCATACGATCGGCTTCGAGCATACGTTTATCCACGAAATGCTGGAGCTGTCCTCCGCTATTGCCGAAGGGCGCCAGCCCGAACCGAACTTTAACGACGGTGTGAAATGCCAGGCAGTGCTGGAAGCGGTAGAACGCTCCATCACAGAGCGGCGATGGGTCGAAATATCGGAAATGTAACCTTGTAGTCTCATAGACGATGTTGAGCACCCTTCACATGCCGTGAAGGGTGCTCTTTTGCTGTAATTTAACGCCTGGCTCCGGACGGTGTAAGCCCTTTATATTGTTTGTAGAGCTTTGTGAAATAATTAGGATTGTCACAGCCGACCTTCCCGGCAATTTCGGTCACCGAATAATCCGTCTCCAGCAGCAGCCGCTCAGCCTCATTTACCCGGCACAAGTTCACATAGTCAATAAAGGTGCGGCCGGTAAGTTTTTTGAATGTTTTACAGAAGTGGTAGGGATTCAGATTCACAAACCTGGCAGCAAACTCAATGCTGATTTTCTCGTCGATATGGCTTTCCAGATATTCCAGGAGCGGTTTGAAGCGTTCCCTGCTCTGGGAATACCGCTCGTTCTGATGTCTGTCACTCATCTGCTGCGGCGGGAAGGTGCGGGCCAGCAGGGTGAAGAATAAATGCAGCTGATTCTTAACTACAAGCTGAAAAGCCGGGCCCTGCTGCATCACTTCAGTAATAATGGATTCCAGCAGATGGAAATACGTGGAGCAAGCGGATTGGTGATCGGCTGGCTTTACCGGGAACTGATACCGGTTATTTAAATAAGGAGCCACAAACTGCTCATGCTGGGAATCCTGATTCCGGTCTTTAAACAGGGAGGCATGAAATACGATAGAGACGTAAGCAATATCTCCTTGTGTGAGGCTGTATCCGACGTGCAGCCCGCCGGAAGGGACGATGATTACGTCTCCCGGAGCTGCGTAATAGGGCTTGCTGTCCACATGAAAGATAGCGTTTCCCTTTTGCATTACTATAATCTCGAAATGTTCATGCCAGTGCATGAACAAGATATTCTGTTCTGCTTTGGCCTCTTTGCATTCATTGAAAAAAAGCCGGAAAGGGTAAGTTTTCTCTTCAAGCTCGGGATATTCCATAAGCTCCTTCGGATAAGTCACTGCATCATCAACTCCCACAAGATTCTGCTATAATAGCACAAGATAAGAAGAGATTTCACTTCAAATCGGCCTTATACTTGGTTTATTGAACTTAATATAAACCAATATTGGAGTGGTACACAAGATGGA
>CAKMKL010000131.1 GCA_927443375.1 uncultured Paenibacillus sp.
GCCGTTTCATGGGAAGCATGCCAAACAGCTAGGGGCTACGCGGGATGAGATTATTAGTGCGGTACTGCTGGGTCTTCCGGCAGCGGGCAATGTGGTGGTACAGGCGCTGCCGATTGCTTTGGAGGCTTACGATTCAGAGTAAAGATCAGCTTATTGCCGCTGGAGAAAGGAGGATTCCCGGTGAAGATTGCCTTTATTCTTTTCGACGGGATGACATTTCTGGATTTCGCCGGTTTCTATGATGTGATCTGCCGGCTGGGACAATTTGAAGCAGGTAAAGGTCTGGAGTGGGACTTTTGCGGCATCTCGGATGAAATCACCGATGAGCTGGGCCTGACGATGAAGACCAGCCGGGTAATGGCGGATTTATCGGCATATGATCTGGTTTTTGTGCCGGGCGGACTCGGTACGAGGAAGCTCCGTTATGACGAATTATTCATTGACTGGCTGCGCGGTGCTGCAGCTGCGCGTTATAAAGTATCCATAGATCTGGGTTTGTACGTGCTGTCGCTGCTGGCAGGTGAAGAGGCGATGCGCGCTGTGAAGCAGCAGATGGATTATCCTTATATCACGCAGGAAATTGTCCAGTGGCCGTAGAGTGTACAAAGGAAAGGATGTCATGAGGCGTGTGCGGAAAAAAAGTGGAGGAAGTACATTTTCAGGAGTGGATCGAGAACCGGGAGCATTGGCCGCTGCTTGAGGATTATATGCAAGAGAGCAGCGGGCTTCCCGGACCGCGGGCCAACCTGGAACTGGCTGCGGGCTTTGCACGGTATTTTGCGGATTCAATGATATCGGATACAGCGTGGGCGCTGCTGTGTTCGTGGGTTGAGGCTCCTGGTGAATTTCTGCCATTCTGTGCAGTTCAGGCCTGCGGAGCCCATTATGCTTTTGCAGATGACCAGCGCCGCCGCATAGTAGAGAGTGTGCTTGAAGCAACGATGAATGATACGAGGTGGCGGGTACGCGAGGCCGCTGCGATCAGTCTGCAAAGACTAGGGGAGGCCGATTTCAGGCTATTGACTCCATTGCTTGACGGATGGAGAGAAGACGCTACTCTACTGGAACAACGGGCCTTTGTCGCCGCGCTTGCCCACCCGCCGCTGCTCAAAAATCGTGACCATGTGCTATACGCTCTGGACCTGGTAGCCGCAATTACGGACGGTATCCTGCACGGAGCTGCGAAAGGCTGTGATCCCGAGCATTTCCGTGTGTTGTCCAAAGGTCTGGAATACAGCCTCAGCCTCTTTGCGTCTGCTGAACCGGAAGAAGGCTTTGCCCTCTTGAACAGGCTGGTGGAGAGCGGTGATGCCCGGATGATAAGGATTGTGAAGAGCAACCTTGGCAAAACAAGGCTTAGCAAAAAGTACCCTGACCGGGTTCGTGAGCTGATGGCAGGATTGACAACTGTTTAAAATGTAACTATTATTGTTGCATCTACAGCTTTTCTTGTCTGAAGGCTCCAAAGGAGAGATACCCATGAATATCAGCACCCGGTTTGCGGTCGCTATCCATATTTTGACTTTAATTGACAGTAATAAGGAAGGCAAGAGTACCTCAGAGTGGATTGCCGGCAGTGTAAATACCAATCCGGTTGTCATCCGCAGGCTGACAGGGATGCTCCATAAAGCGGGCCTCGTGGATGTCCGTCCTGGTGTAGCTGGAGCTAAGCTAACACGCAGTGCTGCGGAAATTACGCTCCTGCAGATTTATAAAGCCGTTAATGCAGTGGAGGATGACAGCTTGTTTGCGGTGCATGACCATCCGAATCCTGAGTGTCCTGTAGGTAAGAACATTGCAGGTGCCATTGTACCGGTCTTCTCGCTGGCGCAGAAAGCGATGGAAAATGTGCTGCAGGAAGTTACTCTGGATCAGATCGTGAACCAGATTCCAGTGGCTTAGGTAATTAATAAACTGTGTTCATTCCGAATTTAAGAAAGCTTTCAGCAGGATTTTATCTGTTTTTAAGGTTCGGGGAGTATAGTTAAGGTCTCCACCCCCAGTGGATACATTTGTAGTCGGATCCTGCCGTGCCTCGGCGGGGTCCTTTTCTTGTTCGCCGCATCAGAACTGCAGAAGGAATCCTGGCAGCTATACGGCCAAATTCAGCAAAGCTTTATGTCCTTTCATCCGCCTTTAAGCTTCGGGCGTTATAGTAATGACATGACCCCCCCGTATAATAGACTTTGGCCTTGCCGGACACCGGCAGGGCTACTTTTTTGCCATTAGCGCAGCTCCTTTACACAATATTCCAGTTAAATTAGACTGACACTAGGGACTATATGCTGTTATAAGGAGTGACTGCTTTGTTGTTATATGGTAACGGAGAAGTAGCTGTCAGAAGATTAGAGCCTGAGGACACGGAGCTGCTGGTTAACTGGCTGTCAGATCCTTCCGTACTGGAGTATTACGAAGGACGCGACCGTCCGCATGATATGGATAGGGTCCTGGAGCATTTTTATGGTGATGACACAGAAGATATAGGACGGGGCTTTGTCCGGTACAATTCACAGGATGTCGGATACATCCAGTTTTATCCGCTAGGTAACGAGGAGCGGGGGATTTACGGATATTCGGAATTTGCCGGCAGCATCTATGGCATGGATCAGTTTATCGGGAAACCTTCCTTTTGGAACCGGGGGATCGGATCGCAGCTGGTCAAAGAAACGGTACAGTACCTGATTGAGGTAAAGCATGCCGGTATAATTGTTATGGACCCGCAATGCTGGAATCAGCGCGCGCTGCATGTGTACGAGAAAAACGGTTTTAGGCGGACAATGCTGCTGCCAAGGCATGAATGGCATGAGGGTGAGCTAAGGGACTGCTGGCTGATCGAATATTTAGGAACAGGAGAATAGGGGGATGAAGATGAAAATAACTATTCTGGAAGCGAGCTTGATTCTGGGCTTGTCACTTATCATTAGCTGTCTAATTCTCAGCAATGAGAGGGCCTCAAGCATGAACAAGGAGGTAGAAGCGCGGATTGTCCAGACCGAGACGGAGGCCAAGACACAGGCTGCATTGTTAGAGCAGGCCCGGTCAAAGGACAAAGCGGTAATGACGCTTCAAGAGACAGCGCAATTCCTGAATCTTCAGGAGGATCAGGTGCTGAATAGTATTAAAGCGGAGAACAGTATCTTAGGCAATAACGGAGTATTCACGGGAGTGCGTCTCCCTTATTTTAAAATAGACAAAGAGTTTATGTTTAGATGAACTTAAAGCTAATTGCGAAAGTAATTGACAAACTTTTAAATTGCTACTATACTAAAGTTAGTTAAAGTGTAACGGTAACAGTTACAGGTGGATGTTATTAGCAGCAGAGGTTAAAACTAAGCTGCGTGAAATAGGTTTACCGAAATCGGCCTACCTTCAGGAGGGGTTAATATGACAGCAATAGCAACTTTACACGAGGATGTTCAAATTGGTCTTGTACAGATTAGAGTAAGCAATTTGGAGCGTTCACTCGCTTTTTATCAGAATGTGGCCGGACTTAAGGTATTGCGCTCGCATGGACGCGTAGCGGAATTGACGGCAGACGGACAGCAGGTGCTGCTCGTTTTACGGGAAATTGAGCATGCCCGGATGCAAACCCGTAAGGGAGCAGGGTTGTATCACTTTGCGATTCTCGTGCCTGACCGCCCGAGTCTCGGCCTGGTGCTGCGAAACCTGATCAACTCTGAGATTGAGGTCGGCCAGGGTGATCATCTTGTGAGCGAAGCACTCTATATTCAGGACCCTGATAATAACGGAATTGAGCTGTACCGCGACCGTCCGCGCGACACGTGGAAACGTGATGCTGATGGAGACTATATCATGACTACCGACCCGGTAGATGTGGATGGTTTGCTGGCTGCTTCTGAAGGCTTAACCTGGAACGGCCTGCCTGCAGGCACCGTGATCGGACATGTTCATTTTCATGTGGGTGATCTTGCCCAGGCTAAGAAATTTTATGTCGATGCGCTCGGCTTTGAGCCTACCACCCATTACGGGAACTCCGCGTTGTTCATCTCGGCCGGCGGTTATCATCACCATATGGGGCTGAATATCTGGGCTGGTCAAGGCGCGCCTGCAACACCGGATGATGCACCGGGAATTGATTTTTTCACCCTGCAGCTGCCGGATGGCCGGGAGGTTGCTGGTGTGGCAGACCGGGTACGCGAGGCGGGGTATTCTGTGGCAGAAGCAGCTGACGGAGTCACGCTTACAGATCCCTGGAACATTGGCATTAAGCTGATCACGCTTCCGCAGAGTAACTAATTATCGGTTCAATTATCGTTTAGGAGGGGCGTATCATGAAGATAGCAGTCATTGGGGCAAGCGGCGGAGCCGGAAGCCTGTTCGTGGACGAAGCCAATTTTGCCGTTGGCACAAGAACAGGATCATACACTAAGGGTAAGGATAATCTTCTGGTCAATTCCAAAGGCGAAAGCTATGTCGGTTATGCCGACTATGCCATCGCTATTGTCGATGAGATTGAACAGCCGCAGCATATGCGTGAACGTTTCACAGTGGTTTCGGAGTCCTGATTAGGATGGGGAAGCTTTCAAATAGCTAACTTGTACGGGGAGACAAGGGGATAATTTGCGGCCTTGTCTCCTTTTGTGCGTTATCCTTTGAAACCAAAGAATCCGGTTATCTCGAGTATCTCTCTCTTTCTTTTGCCGCAACATTTGCCTTTGGGATATAATTATAGAAAAAATGGATTGGAGTTGATGCAGCTTGGAGACTTTTCTTGCCGTACTTTTACTGCTCGGGCTTATTGCGGCATCAAATATTGTGAACCGGTTTATTCCGTTTGTGCCGATTCCACTGATCCAGATCGGGCTGGGTGTAATTGCCGCAATGGTCCCGACAGGAATACATATGTCCTTTGAACCTGAACTGTTTTTTTTATTATTTATTGCGCCGCTGCTGTTCAATGACGGCAAACGGACACCGCGCGATGAGCTATGGAATCTGCGGGCGCCCATTCTGCTGCTGGCACTCGGGCTGGTCTTCGTAACGGTATTTGTGGCCGGATATGCCATTCACTGGATGATCCCTGCAATTCCGCTGGCGGCAACGTTTGCGCTGGCGGCAATCCTCTCACCGACTGATGCTGTTGCAGTCAGTTCGCTGGCGGGAAGGGTGCACCTGCCTGGCAGTATTCACCGGATACTGGAGGGCGAGTCGCTGATGAATGATGCTTCCGGTCTGGTCGCCTTTAAATTTGCTATTGCTGCTGCGGTTACCGGAGTCTTCTCCTTGCCCAAAGCGGCACTGAGCTTCGTCCTGATAGCGGCCGGCGGCTTGCTGCTCGGGGCATTGCTGTCCTTTCTGCTGATCCGTTTAAGCGTATTTCTGCGCAGATTCGGCATGGAGGATGTCACCATGCATGTGCTTCTGCAGATTCTTACGCCGTTCATCATCTATCTGATCAGTGAGGAGATCGGAGTATCCGGCATTCTGGCAGTCGTAGCCGGAGGTGTAGTCAATGCGATCGAAAAGGACCGCGCCGTCTCGCCGCAGTATAAGCTGCAGTTAGTATCAGCCAGCACCTGGTCGGTGCTGCTGTTTATTCTCAACGGGATGGTATTTCTTATTCTCGGCGTGTCGGTTCCGGACGTCGTAGAGGTCATTTACCATGATCAAAGTCTTAATAACCTTATGGTAGCCGGCTATGTTCTGGCCATTACGATGCTGCTTATTGTGCTGCGTTTTCTCTGGATATACCTCTATTCAATCTATGAAAGCCGCCGGCTGAACGTGGAGCAGTCGCCGCTTAAATCACAGCTGATTATCTCCATATCTGGTGTACGGGGAGCCGTTACATTAGCCGGAGCCTTTTCTATTCCGCTGGCTCTGGGAGACGGTTCGCTATTTCCCCAGCGTGACCTGATTATCGCGATTGCGGCAGGCGTTATCCTGATGTCGCTGCTGATTGCCAGTGTCCTGTTACCGCTATTGGCAGAGAAAGAGGAGACTGCAGCTGTAATTCTGAAGGAAGGCACGGGGAATCCTGAGCTGGCTGCAAGATCAGTAGTGATTGATGCGGGCATGACTATGCTGCGGAGCCTCGTCACCGAGACAGGCGGGGGCCAGGCACAGCCTGCCTTGCTTGAATTTACCGACAAAATTGACCGTCTCTGCGGTCTCAAAACGGAAAATGATCCTAAGGCGGAGCAGTTCCGCCGCTTAGGGATTGAAGCCCGGCTGAACGGCCTGGAGGCAGAGCGGACGGAACTGCGGCGGATGACGGAGAACGGCATGCTGCCGGCACCCGTCGCGGTAAAGATGGAAGAACTGCTGGACCATAAGGAGGCTGTCCTGTGCCGGCGGTTCGATACGCAGGTGAAATTCTCATTGACCGAGATTCAGCGCCTTCTCTCCGGGATATTCACCGGGCGGCTCAGCGGGGATGAAGGCCGCCAGGCGTTACAGAATGCCGAAGAGGCCCGAAAGGCTAAAATCGCGATGTGCCAGGCGGCGGTCACGGCTGTCAGCAGCGGGATCAATGAGAACAACCGCGAAGCTGCACAGCTGGTTATTGACAAATATGAGAAGATGGAGTCACGGCTTGAGCAAGGAGACGGATGGAGTAAGGAAGGAGTGATCGACGATCAGAATTTTGAGCTTAAGCTGAAGGCGATCCAGGAACAGCGGGATACGGTACAGCAAATGTACCAGAACGGGGCGATCAATCTTAAAATCGCCGGCAAGCTGCGCCGGTTCGTTGATCAATTAGAGACATCAATCTGGGAGGATTAAATATGGGGGGAATCATTGCTGGCGGGCTGTCTTTTGAGGAGATCAGAGAGGAACATCTGGCTGACGTGCTGGATATTTATAATTATTATGTGTTGAATACCACGATTTCTTTCCATACCGAACCACAGACCTTGCCGGAAATGCGTAATTCTGTGCTAAACGGTGACCCGCGGTTCAAATCCTATGCCATCCTGCAGGACGGGAGCTTGGAGGGTTACGTTCTTATAACCAGACATAAAAATAAGCAGGCGTATGACACCTCCGGTGAAATCAGTGTGTACCTGAAGCCGGGCAGCGGCGGGCGGGGACTCGGCGGACAAGCGCTGCGGTTTATTGAAGAGCGGGCTGCCGAGCTTAAGTTCCATGTACTGGTCGCTACGGTATGTGCCGATAATGAGCCAAGCCGCCGCTTGTTTACCAGACACGGTTACGAGCAGAGCGCCCTGTTCAAGGAAATCGGCCACAAGTTCGGACAGTGGCTGGATATTGCCAGCTATCAAAAGATTATCGGCCAATCGTCCTCCAACTAGAAGCTGCCACTAAGAAGCGGCAGAGCATAGCAAAGTCCGCCCGCCGCAAGGATGAAATTCCTTGCCGGCGGGCGGACTTTGCTGTGTTAACGACCTGATGTATCTGTTATACGGCATACTTACTATGCATAATACACGCTGACCTATGTAAGCTGTGTGGTTTCGAATACCTTATGCTTTCTTCCGCCGGAATATTTGTCCGAGCACTTCACTAAGCACAAGACCGGTGGCGATGGCTCCAGACAGCAGCAGAGCCTGCACGGCAAACTGGATCGCCTGGTTATTATCATTTTCCACGAACTTGCGCATCGCGTCATATGCCAGTCCCCCCGGGACAAGCGGAATAATTCCTCCGACGCTGAAGATAATGACCGGCATCTTGAAGGATCGGGCAAAGATTTGACTGATTACACCGACAACGACGGTGGCTAAGAAAGTAGCGATCACTGTATCCCACCGCTCATCAAGCTGCAAATACAGTATCCAGCCCACCATTCCGGCGAAACCGCATTGCAGCAGCGCACGCCCAGGCGCATTGAACAGAATGCAGAATGCGGCAGCGGCAATAAAGCTGGTTATCAATTGCAAAATCATGAAGGGTTGACCTCTTTCACACCATTTATTTCAAGTTGACCGGCTTTGCCGTCCTCTAAAAGGACGGTACCGTTTCAGCGAGAAATAGAAGGATAATTTATAGCGTGCAACATATAGATTTCTATATTTTAGAACAGCGACAGCACAAGCCCGATCCCTGTCCCGATCGCAAAAGCAGTCAGGAAAGCATCGGCTCCCTTGGACAGGCCTGAGACCAGATGCCCGGCCATGAGATCACGGACTGCATTGGTAATGAGCAGACCCGGAACGAGCGGCATCACGGACCCGATAATAATCTTGTCCATCTCCTGGCCGATACCAGCTTTAACCGACCAGAAAGCAAACAGGCCGATCAGGAACGATGCGCTGAACTCTGCGAAGAATCTGATCTGCACAAGCCGGTGCAGATAGGTTGCAGCGGCGAAGCCTATTGCCGACGCGATGAGGGCCGGGAAGGCATCCCACAGGCTGCCCTTGAACATTACGGTGAAACATGCACCGGTGAGGGCAGCTGCAGCGATCTGCAGCCAGGCCGGATAGGCATGCGCGGCATCGTCAACAGCCCCAAGCCGTTCGCGGGCCTCGGCTGCTGTGAGCTGGCGCTCGTTGAGACGGCGGGAGATGTCGTTGACCTCCGACACCTTCTGCAGATCGGTTGTCCGTTCAGCGATCCGGAACAGCTTTACCGGCTCGGTTCTGCTCGTTGTAAACATAATAACCGTAGGGGTCACATAGCTGTGGGCTCCGGGAAAACCTAAGGCTGCTGCCATACGGGACATGGTATCCTCCACACGGTAGGTTTCCGCTCCGCTTTGCAGCATGATTTTACCAGCAAGCAGGCACAGGTCGATAATATCATGCGCGGAAGTATTGCTGTTATTGCTTGAGCTGTCCAACTTCGTTCGATCCTCCCCTGGAGTGTTATATATCCGATTGTCGCTGCAATTTCACAAAATATCAACCTTATTTACTCTTATTTAAGGAAATAATAAAAATTTATTGAAAGTTTTAACTATATAGGTTGAACTGAAAAACTTCATACTCGAACCAGCAGTCGATCGATCGCTTCAAGAGGGTGCTGATTGACCCGTTTCATGAAGGCTGCGACATGAGAGCGAATGATGTAAAACTTGTGGAAAAAGACATTGTTG